>CAYRBI010000135.1:8986-16838 GCA_964422415.1 uncultured bacterium
TGTCGCACCTTATCAATGGCAAGCTTCAGGAGGAGCAACGGCACAAATGGGCTGACCAATTAGCCCAGACACAACGGCTTGAATCTCTGGGAACACTGGCGGGAGGTATCGCCCACGACTTCAACAATATCCTGGGAGCCATGATTGGTTTCTCGGAGATGGCTCTTGCGGAAACTCCCGAGGATAGCGGGATACGGGATATGCAAGAACAGGTCTTGCGTGCTGGTTTCCGGGCCAAGGAACTAGTCCGTCAAATCCTCAACTTCAGCCGGCGGACAGCAATTGGCTCCAGCGAGCCGATTCTTCCACATCTCATCGTCAAAGAAGCCCTTAAACTGATCCGGGCCTCACTGCCGGCCACAATCCGTATCCACACCGACATCCAACCGGACTGTGGTTATGTGGTCGCGGAACCGACCCACATCCACCAGGTTGTGATCAACCTCTGCACAAATGCTTACCAGGCCATGCGGGAGAAGGGGAACTTACTGGAGGTCAGCCTGAGTTCAGTAGACCTTCTGGAGCCGTCTCCGGACCTGGGGATTCCAGCTGGCCAGTACATTCGCCTGATGGTCCAAGATAATGGGATTGGGATGGACTACGAAACACTCCGGCACGCTAATGAACCCTTCTTCACCACCAAGCCGGCTGGAGAGGGTACGGGACTCGGACTTTCAACGGTTCAAGGAATCGCACGGTCTTTGGGCGGCGCGCTTCAGATTACCAGCACCAAGGGTGAGGGAACCTCGGTCGAGGTGTTTTTCCCGCAATGCCCGCCCATTGAGCCACAGGAAACCGGTCCAGTTCAACAACCCATCTGTGGATTTACGGACAGACATGTGCTGGTAGTGGATGATGAGGTGGCGGTTTGTCTGGTGGCCACGAAGCAATTGGAGCGGTTGAAACAGCTCTCTACAAGTACCACCTCCTCACTTGAGGCTCTGGATCTCTTCCGGAAACAACCGGATCTGTATGACCTGATCTTGACTGATTATACCATGCCGGATATGGCCGGTTTGGAACTGGCTGAAGCAATCCACGCAATTCGTCCGGATCTTCCCATCATCATGATGAGTGGGAATCTGGATCCACGTACGGACGTGGAGCGGGAACAGGCTGCGGGAATCCTCGAGGTTCTGGAAAAGCCTGTTGCTCTCCGGGACTTGGCGAGGTGTTTGAACCGGGTCTTCGCGGCTAACATAGCCTCCTCCACCGCTCCCGAATGGCCCTCTAGTACACCGGCGGTAAAAGGAATGCCAGGATAGGCTTTTTCGATCAACCGCGGGCCCCGGAGTTACGCTCCAGGGCCCGGGAGACTTCTACTACGCTGTCTGAAGGAACGCCAATGAGCAGAGCAGTCCCTGCTTCTCGGCCTCCGGAGACCCCGTGAAACTGGCATCCTCGAGTTCCACGCTCACAATACCCTTGTAGCCCACCGACTCAAGGATCTGGAAGATCTTGACCCAACGCGCTTGGCCGTGGCCAGGAATCGTGTAGCGCCACACACTCTCCCCACAATGCGGATGAGGCACAAATGCGGAGAATTGATACAGGCCGTACTCATAAAGGTTATCGCGTTGAACCTCGGTGTCCTTGCCATGCACATGGCCGACATGGAGGGCGAACTCATTGAGGAAACGGACTGGACCGATACCCATGCGGATCAGGTGTGAGGGATCGTAGTTGATGCCCAAGCCCTTGGAGGCACATTCTTTGATCATCCAGCGGTAAGTTTCCGGGTTGCAGCAGAGGTTTGAGTACTGCGGCCAGCCGCCCGGCCACCCCTCCATCACCAGCATGGAATTCAGACCCTCGGCCACCTTCGCCAGTTCTCCGAGGCTTTTCGCGGCGATGTTCAGATTTTCGGACATCTTGAGGCTGGGGTCTTTCGGCATGACCACCAGAAAGAAACGCGAAGCGCCCAGAGCCGCTGTCGTTTTCATGTACTCGAGGTTGGCCTGAACAGCGGCTTTCTGCTCCCCCGTATCTTTAGAAAACAATCCCGGCCAGTCAATCAAATCACAGCTACCGACCTGGAGACCATTTTGTTTGAGGGCGGCCATATCCTCTTGGGTGGCCTTGCCGAGATCGATGGATTCAAAACCTGAATCCTTGGCCCATTTTGCCAGAGCCTGGATGTCGTCCTGCCATCCCCCTCCCCTGCGGAAACCGATTGGGAACTTCCCTGTGCGCGTCTTCATCATTCGCTCCGTTATGACAGTAATGTTAACACCGCTCCCGGGCTCAAGCTCAGGAAACTGAAACAGTGTACACCGGCTCACAGGGGGCATGTAGACCCGCACCCATGATAGGACATGCGGCGCGGTCTACTCTCCAGACCGCGCCGTTATGAACTGGATTACCCTGGCGGGGAATATTTCCGGTCTGGAGACTTGGCCGTCCCCGCCCGGCTTACTACTCTACTTACTGCTCGTGGTTATATCCCAGAGTCCCCATCTCGGGGATATCCAAACCTTCTCTCTCGACCTCTGCTGGAACACGCAACGGGGTGATCAGGTTACTGAGTTTGAACCACGCAAAAGCCATCATAAATCCGAACACAGCCACCACCACCGCGCTGAGTAATTGCGCCAGGAACTGGGAACTATCACCATACAGCAATCCACGCACTCCATCGGATCCATAGTGGTTCACCATGGAGTCACGCACCACGCCGTTCCAGCCAGCGCCATACTTACCATTGGCAAAGATACCCAGAGACAAGACACCCCACAGACCATTTATGCCATGCACCGAGATCGCGCCCACCGGGTCATCGACCTTCAGTTCATCCCAGAAGAACACACTGATGACTACCAGGACTCCAGCGATAGCGCCGATCAGAGCTGCCGCCCAACTGGAGACAAAGGCACAGGGGGCGGTGATGGCCACCAGGCCAGCCAACATCCCATTACACATCATCGAGGGATCGGGCTTGAGCCCCTTGGCGTAGAGGGTCAGCATGGACAGGATGGCTCCCATGATCCCCGCCAGCATTGTGTTGGCGACCACGACGCTGATGCGCAGATCAGTTCCCGACAGGGTGGAGCCTGGATTGAACCCAAACCAGCCAAAGGCCAGGATGAATGTTCCAGTGACCACCATCGGGATATTATGGGCCGGAATTGGGAAGACCTTACCATCCCGGTATTTGCCAAGACGTGGGCCAATCGCCAGCGCGCCCGCCAGCCCGATAACTCCCCCCATGGCATGCACCACACCCGAACCCGCAAAATCCACCGCGCCGTGACCGAGCCCCCAGTTCTTGCCAGCCTGAGCTAACCAACCACCACCCCACACCCAGTTCGCGTACAGGCAATAGGGCAATGCCACCCACAGACTGAAAAGACAGAAGTTCTTCCAGCTCCATCGTTCCGCCATCGCGCCAGTGGGAATGGTGGCGGTGGTGTCCATGAACACCATCATGAAGAAGAACAGGGCCATCACACTGACATCATCCAGCCCATTCAAGAAAAAACCCTTGAGCCCCATCAGACCGTAGGTGTAAACCCCATTTTCGCCCCCGATTCCGAGGCCGCTATTCAATGCGGAAACCCCAGGGCCCAAGCTTCCATACCACCCGGGAGCGACCGGACCGTTGAACCAGTTGCCCCAGCCAATCGCGAAGCCATAGGCCCAGAAGGCGAGACATCCCAACGGGTAGACCATGAAGTTCATGGCAATGGTGTGGGCTGAATTTTTCGAACGGCACAGACCAGTCTCCACCATCGCGAAGCCGGCCTGCATGAACATCACCAGGAATCCCGCGATGAGGGTCCAGACCATGTTAATCGAGAACATGTTGTGGGAAATGCGATCATAAAGGTCAGCGGCACCGAGGCTCGCGGGGGTGTCTCCCTTTCCATCACCCGCGGGGGTGATCCACACTCCCGCCGCTCCGCCCGTGGCGTCTGGCCAAACGGGCTTGGCGGAGTCAGGATTGGTACCTGAAAAATAGGTTGGCAAGGCTGGAGCCGTGCTGGCTGTATCCTGCGCCAGGACCGGCATTCCAAGCCAGACCAGACAACAGAAGGTTAACAATAAGAATACTGGGATTGATGATCTTTTTATCATGAAACACTCTCCTTGGGTGTGTTTTTTTGCGATAACATTTATAAACCGGACTCTCCCCGCTCACCGGTACGAATCCGTAGGACATCAAGGACTGGGGTGACAAAGACCTTCCCATCACCTACCTGGCCGGTCTTGGCAGCCTTTGAGATGGCTTCCAGGACTCTGTCGAGCTTGTCCTCCTTGATAACGGTTTCGATCTTGATCTTGGGAATCAGATCGACCCGGTATTCCACGCCCCGGTACATCTCGGTATGCCCCTTTTGTCGTCCGTGGCCACGGACCTCGGACACGGTTAGTCCCTCCACTCCAATTTCCTGAAGGGCTTTCTGGACTTCCTCCCACTTTTGCGGCTTGACAATGGCCTCGACCTTAATCATTGCGTTGGTTACCTTTCTCTGAATGAGATGGGGCAGTTCTGCCTGAAGACGTCTGTATCCTGCTATAACAGGATGCTTGCCAATTTGATTTCACACTGGTTCTGAACCTCTCAACTTCATAGGAATGAATAGGTTACAGATGCTCACGTAGGTCTTCTCAACTGACCGGCCACTTACTCAGCTGAGCATCTTGAATGTCTTTCTCTGATGGGTGTGCTCATATTTCAACAGATGGTCTATTTGTGCTTGTAGTGTCACATAAACAAAAAAAAGGCGGTGCGATCCCTTGGCTAGATCGTACCGCCATCAATCCACGTGCTAGGTGGTTGGGAAGGAGTTGTTTGTTGTCGGTTTATCCGGGAGAGTTAAAAACGCTGAAGAATTCTACTCTCCCGTTGCGCCGATGCCTCTGTCTTAACACAATCCGTGCCGGTTTCCCGAATCAGGCCGCGTGGTGAATCTAACCGGAGTGAAATGAAGCGATTATGCGAATAAGGTTAGAAGTGTGTGACTGGACCTGGGTCATCTGTGGTTGCTTTGTGTGTGAGCTGCTTGGGACGGAGGTCTGAACCACATGGTCAGATTTCACCATAAATAAATCACTCTGGTTCCCATTTATCTCAGTTCCTATGCCGGTGTATGCTTGTCATGACTCTGCAAACAAGATGCAAGGACACCCTTTGTGACCAAGGCCAGGATTTCTGACTCAACACATCCGATTGATCTGGAGATCCTGACTGTCGCGGTTTACCCCCGTATCGGGGGGATGACAAGTTGGATCGACAGTGTCGCGCATGGTCTGACCACCCTGGGATGGTCGGTGCGTCTGGTGGGGATCTCGGAGGAATGGTCTGAACAGTATAACGATGCCCCCTTCGAGGTCCTGCATGTTCCCATGCGGGCTCCCTGTGGGGGTGTGCTTGATCCCATCGACAAGTGGCGGCGATGGCGGGAGGCCCGTGGCTCCTTGTTAAAATGGAGCCGTGAACACTCCCCGCCACGTTTGCGGTTATCTGACTCGACTCCCGGAGTGCTGGGAACAGTCCGCGCTTTATCAGCTCAGGACCAGGTCCCCTGGGTGGTCCTAGCGGGTGGAGATGTCTTCGCGGAGACGGCCGGTCCGGTATGGAGTCCTTTGTTGCATCGCACGATCCGCCAGAACATGAGCCAGGCGGCGCGGCTGTTCGTGGATGGCCCCGACCTACGTCAGTCTCTCGCTGGACAGGGGATCCCGGCGGAACGGATTGAGGTCCAATACCACGGTGTGGACACAGTCTCCTTCAGCCCCAAGGACACTCCCCCACACTTCTATCCGGACTCCTCTCCAGGGATGCGTCTGGTATGGCATGGGAGGTTGGCGGATACCGGTGGCCCTCTGCGTTTCATCAGCCTTGCCGAGAAACTCCCTGGCTGCTTGCCGCGTATGTGCGGAGATGGTTCTCAACGGGGAGAAGTACTGGATCGTCTCGCTGAGCAGGGGCATTCCGAGTGGTTTACGGGAACACTAACGCAGACAGGGGTGGCGGCTTTACTCAGTGAGGCGGAATGTGGGGTCTATCCCCTACGTGCCATGGCGGGGATTCCCCGTGTTCTATTGGAGTCAATGGCCTCGGGCCTGGCGGTGGTCACCTGGGAGACAGGGGCCTGCCGGGAGCTGATCACCGATGGGCGGGATGGTTTCGTCTGTCAGGATGAGGCAGAGATGTTGGAGATTCTCAGGCAACTGATGAATGATCCCGCTTTACGCCAACAGATTGGTACAGCCGCGCGGGAGACGATTCTCAAGTTCTGGACCGAGGAGGCCATCCTGCGCACCTTCGCTAAAAAACTGGAAGAAGTAATGGAACGATGAGCGGAGCGGATGGGATGCCACCTTTCTCCCCCCCACCCCCACCCTCCCCCGCCAGGGGGGAGGGAGTAAAGAATCCCCCACCCTCTCACAACGAGGTGGAGGGAGTAAGGAATCCCCCACCCTCCCACAACGAGGTGGAGGGAGATATTTGTCCCCTCCCCCCTGGCGGGGGAGGGTTAGGGTGGGGGGGACAGAGAAGCACCCCTTTCCGGATCGCCTTCTTTGGATCAAGCACCGCCCCCGATGGAGGCAGTGAACTGCGCCTCCTGGAAATGGTGACTCACTTCCGGCAGAACCATTCGGTGACCCTTTTCCTGCCTGATGCGGGGCCGCTTTCTCAATTGGCCGCCGATGCGGGTGTTGAGGTAGTGAACCTCAACTTTCTCAGGCTGCGGCGTCATCACGGGTGGAATTGGATTCGCTGGGCGGCCAGTGTTCTACGAGCACGACGGCAACTCGCACGGGAGCTGCTTGAGCGGCGGATCCAGATCGTTCATTTCAACGACTTCATCGATCTTCCCTTCTATTCAGTGCCCGCCCGCCTGGGGATTCCAGCGATTACGCATCTCCGCTTGATTGTGGCACACCCTCTCGTGCGAAAAATCTACCGTAACTGGGTCCGGTGGACTGGAACCATGGTGGTGCCTGTCTCCATGGCGGTTCGCCGCGAGATGTTGGGAACAGAGACCAAGATCCCACACCGGCTCATCCATGACCCCCGTCCCGATCCGGCTCTCTTTCACCCGGACCGGTCCGGAGTGGAAAAGAACCTACGTGATTCATGGGGCTGGTCAGGGGAAGACTTCGTGGTAGTCATGCTTTCCAAACTGCTGGAAAACAAGGGGCATCTGCCCTTCCTCTCAGCTGCCATGGAACTAGCGGGTGACTCTGATATCCGTTACCGGTTCCTGATGATCGCGAGACCTTCGCCCGGAAGGGAGCCGTACCAAGAGCAAGTTCTCGCCACCTCTCAACAGCTTCCTCGCGGTTCTTTTCAGTGGTTGCCGGGAGCGCCGCACACGGAGATCCCGGTGTTATTGCGTGCCAGCGATTATTTTCTGCACCTGCCCGAAACCGAGGACAGCTTTCCCGGCGTAGTGCTCGAGGCCATGGCTTGTGGGTTGCCGGTGGTGGCGTATGAAGCGGGCGGGATTCCTGAACAACTCGAGGATGGACACGCGGGGGTGTTGGTTCCGCGTGGAGACTGGAAAGGTGTGGCTACGGCGGTTCGTGAGCTGGCTAAGAACCCAGAACGAAGAAAAAGTCTGATCCATTCCGCCCGGCAGAGGTTGGATACGGAGTATTCACGTGAACGTTTCTTTGAACAGATCGAGGGAGTTTACCTCGAACGGGTAGGTTCTTCTCCGGTGGTGGGGGGGTTCTTCGCCGCCCACCGGAAACGGCGGCCTTGAATGGGAATCGAATGATAGAAATCCATTGCCTTACCGCCGGTTAACAACGGATCACCAGGCCGAAGGTTTCTCCTAATACAATCTCCAGTTCGACACACCGGTCTCACCCTGTGTACTGGTCAACGCCACATTGAGCC
>CAYRBI010000136.1:0-16741 GCA_964422415.1 uncultured bacterium
CCAGACAGACCCCCTTGTCGAAGGGGGTCTTCTCGAAGAACCAACCGGGAAACTCAGGCATGCCTTACTTTCTCAAAGCGACTTTCATGGTATATGCGCGGCCGTGGAAGTAACGCTTCGCAAAATCGGCTGCTTCTTGAGGGTCATAGTATTTGCAGCTGAAGATATCGATATAAGCCCCATTGCTCTGGTTGGCGAAATGCCCAGAGACCAGGGATGTTTCGATCAGCTGAACCAGACTAAATCCGGAGACACGCTCGTCCTCGCCGAAATCCACCACAATGGTTTCACCGAAACGGCGCATCTGGATGTGATCACAAAGATCGACGGCGAACTGCTTGACATAATTGGCATCACGGATGAGAGCGGGATCGCAATCCGTGACATCCACCGAGGTCAGGATACCCCAGGCTTCCTCGCGCTCGAACTTTTCGCGCCAGGATAAAACCGCATCAACTTGGCTGATCGACACCGCGCTGGCGCGTTCCAAACCGTTGTGGCTGACAATGCCCCGGTTCAGATCGCCCGCGATGATGATCTCCTCCGTCTCCAGCTGGTCCTGGAAGACCTGAAGGGCCCTATCCACATCGATGCTTTCCCCACAGGTAAAGACGTCCACGGCGGCATAGCGGTATTCGGGCCAGCTGTGGACACTGAAATGGCTTTCGGCGATGACTACCACACCGCTAACACCCTGCGGCTCGTAGGAGTGAAAATGGGAACCCACGATGGTCGCGCCCGATTTATGGGCCGCCTCTAGAAAGATTTCTTCTAATCGTTCAGGGCTATTGATAACTTCTGGGTTACATTCGTAGCACTCGATAATCCAGTGCTTACCAAGAGAGACCATGAGTGGCGATGGCTCCCGATGACGGAGAGGCATCACACAGGGGATGGGCGCAGTGACCATTCGTCTACCGACCTCCTCAAGAGATGGCTCCGGACAAGCAGAGCGAGAAGGCGGGGCTCTCGCGAGTATTCGGCAGACGAGACCCTATGTTGAGGGACTCAGCTAACCGTAGTACCCGTATGAACGCGTACTCAGCGATCCAAAAGATCCTTTTCCGACTCTCATAAAGCCTCGCGGATAATTCTTCCCGGTTCTCTAAACCGGAGACAGATTTGCTGGGGCGCTTTGACCGCTAACCCCATTTCGATACCGTCCATACAATACAAGATGATGGGGCAAAAGTGAAGGCTTTCCTCAAGGGCTGGTATAAATGCGCAAGGTTCTCTTGCCATATACTCTGTGTTCATTTCAACACGGCAATCTTTTCATCCAACACATCGGCTACCAGGCGATGTCCTTCCGCCGATAAGTGAACCCAATCTGCCAGAAGGGTTGTTGTGGAGGCCAGTGCGCGAGGTTCGGTATTCATATCGAAGATGGTCTCATCCGCCAATTGCGAAGCGGTCAGTGCTTGTTGGATGAAGCGCCGGTAAAGTGGCGCGAATACTTCTTGGTACTCCGCATACTTATTCTTCTCATTCATAAAACCGGTTTCTTGGGGCGAGGGCGAGGGTTTCAATCCGAGGTCGAGCTGCATGGCCACCATGAACCGGATGCCCCGTGACCGGCAGACCATTCCCATTTTGTCGATGTTCTGGATGTACTTGGTCACCATGCGTTCAAAGAAGGCTTCATCTTCTGGGCGCTGGGTGTGGCTGATGGTCATTTTTTCACCCCCCTTGAGGGAACCTACCCAACCAGAGAGGACCTCCAACAACTCGCTCTGGGACCACAATGTGGAAAACAATCCCCCCAAGCTACTAGTGACCCGTGTCTGATTACGGTGGTTGAGGATCAGCTGGTACTCAATTTCCCTGAATGAGGTGGACTCAACCTCGCCCCCCATGGAGTCGTAACCATACCAAGGAATGAAGAGATCATTCCATCCGTCGTATACCACCACCACATCCGGATCGAGGTCTATCAGGTCATGGAGCAGATATGCGAGTTCCTGGCCCGAGACATACCCGGTGACTCCCGCGTTGATGACCTGCCAATCTGGCTTACGGGAAGCGAGGATTCCAGCGAAGGTATCCCCATCGCTCGCCGCGCCTTGACCGAATGCAGCGGACCCTCCCAGGAGAATAACTCGAAGGGAGCGCCGTTCCGCCAGGTTTACGGAAGGTCCCCGGAAGCCATGCGCGTCGATGGTGCAACAAGCGGTTTGTTGGTTTGGGAGAAACTTGTAGATGGAGTAAGGAGCCATGCAGAGTTTGAGCTGCCCGGACCGCTTTGAGATTGGTTCTCCGCGGCTGGTGGTGAAGGTGATGCTATAGGGGTCACCCGGTTTCTCGATCCGGTTTCCCCTGACCGCCGCCTCCAGAAAAACGAGTAGGCCGAGGAATGCCAGGCACCCATACAAGCCTGTTCTGAACCGTGTCCGCTGAGTCATGATCTGGTGAGCCGCCCTTGTAATATCCAGTAGAAGACCTTTTCAAGCTCTGGATGGAATCTCATTCGCATAGAGAATGGAGGTCCATTCCTGCCTCCAGATGGGGTGGGTGAGTCCTCTGCCGGGATACTACACATGCTGTCATCCTCGCAGCCAGTTGAATTTGATCCCGTGTTGTGGACCGTCCCAGAGAGTAACGCACCGCACCTCGCGCCAGTTCCGGTTCGATTCCCATGGCCAGCAGCACATAGGAGGGCTCGGATTTATTCACGCTACAAGCGGAACCGCTCGATACCGCGATCCCTTCCTCGGCCAGGCCGAGAACAACATAAGTTGCTTGTATCCCCTCGAAGGCGGCACACAGTGTCCCGGGGAGACGGTTGGCCTCAGACGCGATGATATGGGTATCCGGAATCTGGTGGGTTAACAGGCTCTCGAGTTCATCCCGGAGTGATTGGAGCGAAGCTGCTTCTGTATCGAGCCGTTCACGGGACTGCTCAGCAGCCGCGCCGAAGCCAACAATCCCAGCTACGTTCTCGGTGCCCGCGCGTAGGTTCATCTCCTGTCCGCCTCCGTGAAGTAGTGGACAGAGTAAACCGGGATCTCTGACATAAAAGGCTCCGGCGCCCTTGGGGCCATAAATCTTGTGAGCGGAGAAGGTGGCGTAATCCAACCCAAGCGCCTCGATGTCCAAGGGGACTTTTCCAAATGCTTGGATCGCATCGGAGTGGACGGAGATACCGAGTTCATGCCCGATGCGGCAGAGTTCCGCGATGGGTTGGAGCGCGCCGGTCTCGTTATTGGCGGACATCAGGGAAAACAGCCGGGTTGTAGGCCGTGCCGCTTCGCGGAAGGCATCTGGATCGACCACGCCCGTTTCATCGGGATCGAGGTAGGTCACCTCGGTTAACCCCTCCTGGGTCAGTTGCTCCAGACAGCGGAGAACGGAGGGATGTTCGATGGAGCTGACAGCGATATGACAGCCCGCTCCGGCATGACGGCGCGTGACCGAGCGGAGAATGGTGTTATTGGCCTCGGTACCACCACTGGTGAAGATCACACAACTCTCCGGAACACCGGCTAACGTGGCGGCCTGAAGGCGGGCTTTCTCGACTCCATAGCGGGCCTGCTTACCCCACTCATGCACACTCGAGGGATTCCCCCACTCTCCGGTGAGGTGGGGGAGCATCGCCTGCAGGACCGCCTCATCAAGCGGTGTGGTTGCATTGTGATCAAGGTATGCAGCCCGTGGGATCATGGAGCTCCCGGTGTCGCGCCTCCAGAGTCGGGTGCAGCCAGAGGTGGGCCAGATTCAACAGGAGGGCCACTCTCCACCGGCGGCGCGGGTGTCGCGGGTGGCACGGACTGTGGAGCCGGTTTCGGCGCCGCTGGGGCTTTGGGTTTCGGTGGGGCCTTCGGCGCTGGTTTCTCGTTCATGACGGCGGCAAAGTTGGGGAGTGTCCGGATCGTTTCAAAAGCAGGATCCTTCTGGATCTCCTCCCGGAACGCATCTCCCGCGCCTGACCGCATTAAACTTTGTAGAGAAGTGAATGCGGCGGTTGTATCCTTCACCAGGCAATACGCCTTGGCTTCGGCGAAGACCACCTCCGAGGAGATGCGTGGCCCACACTCTGCTTTCGTTGTTTTGGCCAGATCAAGGGCCTCTTGGGAATTCCCCATATCGGCCGCGCCATGCGCCAGCAGGGGCAAATAACGGCAGCGGTTATACTGCTTGGTTAGGAGCTCCGCCGCGCCATATCCCACCTTGGGATCTCCCTCTGAAAGGGAGTAACGTGCCATCTCCAGGAGTAGAGATTCGGATTCCTGCCTCTGATAGTCGTCGATGATTTCCTTTGGTTTGAAAGTCCATTTCTCGTTTTCCCGGTTTTCACGCTTCCGCTTCGCTTTCTCACTTTCTTCCTGGATACGCTTGTTTGCATCCGACCAGGCAAAGAGGTTCTGGAAGGACTCTAGCGCGGCTGTGAGGTTCTTCTGCTTCAAATCGCATTGAGCGATGAAGAAATGCACATCCTGGCGGCGTGGATCCGCGAGCAGGGTCCGCTTAAAGTACTGCCGCGCGAGATCGTATTTCCCGTCACGGCTAGCTCCATGTCCCAGGTTGTAGAGCGCATAGACCTGCAGGTCATCAATCTCCAGAGCGATGTGGTAGCAGTTCCGTGAATCCTGTTCCGCCTCGAAAGCGAGTTGGGCATACTCAGTCTGTTTAGCGGGGTCTTTAGTGGTCTCCAAGAGATCAGTGTAGATCTGATTGAGTTTGTCATAGAGCACACCCATGTTGTTGTGTGCCCATTTGTAGTTGGGATTCATGAAGATATCGCGCTTATGGACCTCGATGCCCAGGTTCGCATACTCAATCAGCTTGTCCACATCGAGCTGATACTCCCGCCGGATGTCGGCGATCTCTTTATCATTTTCTTTTTGCTCCGCATCATTGAAGAGGTCGGGGCGGTGTTTGATTTTCCAGGGTTTGTAGATAATCGCGGTGGCATCGATGCAGTACCGCCCAAGGATGTAGTTGGCTTCCATCTCGAGCGGGTAGATGTCTTCCGACTTCTTCATGCATTCGAATACAAAGTCGTATCTCTCCATACCGCTCTCGCTGAACAGCATCCCCCAGCGCAGCCACATTTCACCCACATACTGACGGATGAGGGTGCTGCCCATGAGTAGCGTGACGACTACCGCAAGGACGGGCCAGGAGACATAGGCCGGGAAGGTGCTCAAAGGCCCCAGCCGGCAGGGACGGACTGGGGGCAGCTCATAAACCGCCGCGCTACGCAACGGTTCTCCATGCAAGACCCGCTCGGCCACAACCGCCGGGCTCTCGTTGGAGAGCAGGAGAGTAGACTGTGTCGACACGGCCAAGGCGCGCCGCCGTTGGATGCGCCACAGCTGGTAACACACTCCCAGAAGGATCCAGGTCGGATAGGTGGAGGAGGGCTGTAAAAGGGGCATCTCAAATTGCGCATGCACCACAATCGAGGTCATGGCCCAGACTAAACCCCAGGTCATGATGTTCATGAATACATCGGTCCCATTCTGGGGTGGGTGAATGAAACGTAGACTCCGAAAGAGGATCAATCCAGCGGCTCCGAACAGCCAGATCATCCCCAAGAGGGCGATGCCACCGCTATCGGTCGCATCCTCCAGGAAATCGTTGTGGGGATGCCGTCCCAAGACTTCCTTGCCGAGAATTCTCCGTTCCAGGGCGGTTTCATACTTGGGATGCGGGTTGACCACTTTAAAGTTTCCAGGACCAACTCCCAGGATCGGGTTGTCGCGCATCTTGCGGAGAGTGCCCTGATAGATCTCCAGCCGGAAGCCAATCGGGCCATCCATGTCCTCGCCTTTGACCTCGCCCTGGGTGTTGAAATAGGCGTGGGCGCCATAGAAAAGAGCGCGGACCACTCCTTCATCCCATTTTTCATAGACCTCGGCGCGGACCCGGACAATCCGTGGATGGAACCAGATGCCCAGGACAAGCAGGATCCCTAGCGTAGCGGCCGCCCAGCGGCCAAATGTGATGCCCCGCGTTGTCAGTCTCTTCACTTCCTGATCGGAGAACCGTGCGGGGACAAACTGCATGGCGGCCACACATGCGAAAAGCGAGCCTAAACTGACCAATCCAAATGCTAGGCCACTCAAAACAAGTCCCAGGATTTTGTGATGTTCCGATACATGCTTGAGCTCGATGGGCCAGGCATGACTTAAGGGCTGGAAGAGACGGACGAGTAGATGCCGGAGGGGATTCCCCTCCGCCCCTAAGAGGAAATAAACCAGGTACCAGATCCCAATACACCCCACGACGGCAAAGCCCGGGAGCCAGCCATCTTCCCGGTCAAACCAGCGGAAGAGTAGAAAAGTGGCCATACACACAAACAAAGAGAAGGCGAACATGGCGGCCACTGCCTGGTGTTTGCCAAGGATGAGTTGGTTATAAGGCACCGCCGCGGGGAGAATCTGCCCCGCATACTGTTCCATGATCTGGGAGGCGATATTCTGATCCGGTATGCCAGCCTGATTGATGCCCTCCACAATCATCGATACACCTGTGGGAGAGTCCAGTCTGCTGGGAATCGTACCCCACACCACAAACCAATACGGGAGGAAGGCGAGGACTACGGCGCTTCCGAGGTGAATCCGCCAGTCTTTGACATGGGTCACCAGCCACCAGAACACTCCCAAGGCCAAGAGAATTCCGATCACCAAGGCGGGAATCCGCCACTGAAGGCCTAGAAAATACTCATTCCCTTTCATGAACCATTGCACCAGGTAATTCGAGGTGATGGCGTTACGCAGCTCCTCCGGAGCAGCCGTCCAGGCTTTGGAAGCCGCGGCGGCGATCGCTTTCCGTTCGGAGCCACGATTCACCATGGATCCCCAACGCTGGATATCCGCATAGTGCAGATCCGCGGCGTTGACCGCACCCCACAAGATGGGTTCGAGAAGGATCAGATAGAGAAACAGGCGGAAACGGTGACCGTGATAGATCGCCACCACCAAGGTGGTAAGCATAATGCCGGCCGTCATGCTGATAGTGCCACCGCGTGTGTCACAAAGAACAAAGTGCCAACGGCAAATGAAATAGACCATCAAGGCGAAAAGAGTCTGGAGTGGGTTCCGCCGTGAAATCGCTAAGGCCACCGTGATGGGGATGGCCAGATCGAGGTAGTAGGCCGCGTAGTTCTTATTACCGATGGTGGAAACTGGGGCACGGGTCTCCAGGGCGTAGACGTAATCCATCGGTAACAGGAGATAGGACTGTGCCAGCCCATATAAGGACATCACCACCGCCACCAGGGCGAATACAGTTCCCATCAAGTGAATCCGCTTGGAGGTGCTGAAAGCTTGTGTGGCCAGGAAGGTCAGCCCCGCCGAACCAAAGACCGCAAACAGATCCCCCATCCCCTCAGCGATATTGACCGCGCGGAACATCGAGAAGGTGCCACCGAAGATGATTACCGCCATCGGCCAGGTGTAGGGGCAACGGAAACGTGGAACTCCTGGACGGACCGCCAACCATACCGCGAGACCCAGAAGGGTCATGAATAACATGGTGGTATGCTTCGAGGTCCAGTAATGCTCCTTGGTGTTCACATAGAAGACCAAGGGAACGACCAGAAGCATCTGGATGAGGCATAGGCGGGTAACCAAGGTCGAGTGAAAGATCCGTGAGATCCGCGCAATCATATCGCGGCACTCCGAATCGAGATCGCGTGCCTCCGCGATGCGGTAAGCGATCAGCCCGATCAGCCCAGCGATCGTGGTGATCCCTGTCAGTGTGAGAATGACTACGGGAGCGCTCGCCCCCTCTGGGGAGATCCAGGTTGCGGAGTTAACAATCTTGAGCAGATCCGATGAGATAGGAACAGTCCTGAACACGGAGGTGGTTTTCACTCCTCTATTAAGCGTTGATGTCATTCAGGCCGGAAGGATGGATAGGTGCTTCCAGGCGGCCATTCAGCAGGCGATCATAGTCTCTTTCCAGGACAGCCCGGTCAAGATGCGTCATCGCTTGGGTGTGCTATAAAGACCAGTCTCCCAGTGTTACGGCATCTTCACAACATATACGTAACGATTTTCAGGCAGTGGAGGTCATCCCTTTTTGTGGAATCAAGGGAAAAAACCCGCCCTGTGTCTGGATATGTTTCCGCTGGTTCTAATACAACACATACACGTTTTCATGGAGGGCAATCTGTGCGTAAACTAGTGTGAGGCTTTACCTTGGATGTCAAATCCTGGCTGAGAAGAGGGGCTGCTCCCTTGGTGGAAGAATACCATCTCTGTAATGTCTGTGGATTGAACCGGGCCACTCTTCATCTGGATGAGGTTGTGGATGGAACCATCCAGTTGACCGCGCATCTGTGCGATGACTGCTGGTACCGTTTGGGCATCCGTATTCCCTTGGGCAATATCTGGCGCCATATCCACCTCCACCGGGAGCAGGAGATACCCCCCCTCCACGAGACTTCCAAAGATCTGGAGTCTCTTCTTGCCGAGACGGATCTCGGCGAACTATTGGATACAAGTCCCTTGGCGGTAGCGGAACCGGGCGAGTCCACTGGGGAAGGTGTTGATTTCCGGAGCCTCCTGGAGGCACAGGAAGACACACTTGTGGATAAGGACGCTATTACCGGGTCCCCCCCATCTTCCGCTGATCTCGGTGACATATCGAGAACCCTTGGCATTGACGCAGTCCGGGTTGATGCAGTTCATCCAACTCTGGTCACATTAGTTCCCATCAAGATGCTCCGTGGGTGCAAGGCCATCCCTGTGAAACTAGAGGGAGAACGGCTGGTGGTCGCATTCGCCGATCCCTTCAATGTCGAGGGAATTGAAGGTGTACGAGACTACTTGATGGGTCTCAACCTGACTCTGGTGATAGCCTTGGCGGATGAACATGAGATCCTACGTGAACTTAACCGTCACAGCGGTCCGCCACGGCGTTTCGATCCTCTGTCGTAATCTCCTGAAAGGAAGTCTGTCCGTATGTCAGTGATTCAAGAGGTACTCTCTTATCTTGAAAAAAACCAGGACCGGTTCGAAGAGGAGCTCTTCGAGTTTCTACGCTTCCCCAGTATCAGCGCCTCTCCCAGTCATGAGGGGGATGTCCGTAACTGCGCGGAGTGGCTTGTGGGGCGCTTTTGTGAGCTGGGTCTCTCGGCGGAGGTCTTCCCCACTCAAGGTCAACCCGCCGTGGTGGCGCACACCCAGCGGCGCCAGGACCGTCCCACCGTGCTGGTTTATGGACACTATGATGTTCAGCCGGTCGATCCACTCGCTCTATGGAGTTCGCCTCCCTTTGAGCCAGTGGTCAAAGAAGGAGTGGTCTATGCGCGTGGCGCCACCGATGACAAGGGGCAACTCTATACCCATTTGAAGGCCACCGAAGCCTGGATCCGTGTGACCGGAGAAACCCCCATTAATCTGATCTTTCTGTTGGAGGGCGAGGAGGAGGTCGGCAGCCCTCATCTCGAACAGTTCCTTGAAGCGAACCGTGAACGTTTCCAGGCCGATGCAGTCATCATCTCCGACACGAGCATGTTCAGCGCGGGGTATCCCGCCCTGTGCTATGCCCTGCGGGGGCTGACCTACATGGAGTTCATTGTCACCGGGGCCAACCAGGATCTCCATTCGGGGATGTTCGGCGGTGTGGTGCCCAATCCCATCCATGTCACCGCCAACATCATCAGCGCCTTCAAGAATCCGGATGGGAGCATCGCCATCCCCGGTTTCTACGATGGAGTGAAGACCCCGGAGGAGTGGGAGGTCCGTGAGTTTGAGAAGCTCCCCTGGGATTTCGAGGAGATGGCCAAGCAGCTGGGTCTACCGCACCTTTCCGGCGAACCGGCCTATCCCATCCCAGTGCGGAAATGGTACCGCCCCACACTGGATGTCAATGGTGTGTATGGAGGCTATGCCGGCCAGGGAGCCAAGACAGTAATTCCCTCTCAAGCGGGAGCCAAGGTGAGTATGCGCCTGGTACCGGGACAGGACCCGGAACGGATCGCGGATCTCTTCGAGGCCTTTGTGCGCGAACGGATTCCCTCCGAGTGCAAGGTTGAAATGATCCGTTACCAGAGTTCACCCGCCATCGTGATACCAGTGGATGACCCCGCCATGAAGGCCGGGCGTGAGGCATACCATCTCGGTTTCGGAAAAGAACCCCTGTTCATTCGCGAGGGAGCCTCCATCCCGGTGGTCGGCTATTTCGTGGATCAGATGAAGATGTCCGTGGTGCTGTTTGGATTTGGTCTGCCGGATGATAATCCTCATGCCCCCAACGAGAAGTTTACTTTGGCGGACTATCACCGTGGGATCGCCACTAGCGCTCACTTCCAGGATGTCTACGCCAGAGTGCGGGCCTGAGAGCCTGTTGAGTGTGAGCAGTCAGGACCAGTCAGTGGATTCCCGTATCTACGGGAATCCACCCATCACCTCATTCCCGCGCAAGTGGGAATCCAGTCTTTTTTGGTTAATCCTAATTCCCCTGGTCATGGCTGGTTGTCACTCGAAGAAGACTCCACCGCTGAACCAGCCGTACGAAACTCTGGAAACGATTACCACCGAGGTCTTGCTTCATGAGAAGACGGACACTTACCGCCTCCCCTTTCCCATCGATGCCGGTGGGAAGAACCTGTTTGCCAATGCAATTACACGTTTGGATGCCTGGTCCAAGGTCCATCCAGGGCAATACCTGGACATCCTTGGCTACACGAAGGGGTTATGCCATGAGAAACTAGGGCACTTGAAGCAGGCAGCGGAGTGTTATGGTACGGTATCTGGCTCCGATCTGGATCTGGTGCCTTTGGCGGCCAAACGGTGCGAGGTCATGCTGGACCTAGACACACTTTTCCGTCCACCACTCGTTTCGAGTGACCCGGATGAACAGGAAGTCCTCGTCCAAGCCGCGCGAGATCGTACCGGACAAGCCATCACCAAGTACAAGGGCACTCCTTATGAGAGCCTGTCCATGCTGTGTGCTGAAAACCGTGCTTTGGAGGAATTCCTGAACCTGCAAGCGCATCGCAACCAGGTGGGTGAGACGGCTTACCGGGAGGCGATAGAATCCTTTATCACCAGTTTCCCGGATAGCAAGCGGATTCAGGAGCATTACCTCCGTCTGGGTGGCTATTATGAGGAAACAGCTCGAGAGTGTGTCGCCCGCGCCGAAGCTGGTATTGGAGATGCGCGTGTGAACAGTACGGGAGTGGATGAGTGGTCAACCGCCCAACAGGCACTCGACAAGGCAACTGAGATCTATATCAAAATCACTCAGGCGGATGGTTATTCCGAGAAGCGCGAGGCGCAAGCCCGGCTGGATGCCATCGAGGAGATCTCCCGCAAGATCGAGAGAAATCGATGAAACGAGTTAAAGTCATCTTGGGAATATCAATCTTGCTCCTATCCCCTGGGGGTAGTTTCTCCGTGTGGGCGGAGGAGGAGGTTCTCCCGGCCGCTGTGCATGATGCCCTCGCGGGGGCGCTTGCGGGTAACCCGCAAAGGGTTTCCTCGATCCGCTCGATGGTCGAGAAGGACGCTCTGCGGGATCCGGAGCATCCCAGCGGATTGGCGGATGATCTGGCTGCATTGGAGGTGGTTTCATCTACCACTACACGTAAACAGAAGGGAGAGGAACTCCGCAAACTGGCTGGGAAGATGAATGACCCGGTCGCCAGGGAACGGCTGCTCAACCTAGCTTCGCGGGTGCCCGAAGTCGAGATGGAGGACCTGATCCGGAAACGCAAGATCAACCGTGTAACCGGAGTGGTCAACCGGGCCTGGGAAACCACCTCGGAGGTGATCACGGGGCAACCCCGCGCGTTAGCGGTGGCGGGAACCGACGCCTTCTTCGCGGTCACCGGGAAAGGCGCGCCCAGTGTGGTGGAAAAAAAGATCGCCTATCTCGCCAAGGTTCGTGAGGCGGGCGGTGAGGCCACTCCCGAGGAGATTCAAGAGGGGCGGGAAATTGTCGCTCATCTCGAAGAGAAGAGATCTAAGACTCTGCTCAAAAACTGGAAGAACTCAGTCAAGGAATCCGCCAAGGCCGGTGAGGAAGGGCGTACCACCCGCTTGTGCCGGATTGGAACCACTCTCTGGCCGGAGGAGAAGGTGTGGTTTGATGAGCATACACCACCTCACCCCCCAGCCCCCTCCGAACCTCACCCCCCAGCCCCCTCTCCCACAGGCGAGGGGGAGGGGGATCCCAGGGCCATGTTGTTGCGGAAGAAGCTGGCCCAGACCGATCCGGGGCCCGGGACCCTGGCTGTGGATGGAGCCCGTGAGCCGATTGGGGAGGCCATGGCCAGCAGACGGAGCAAGACGCTTAATTACATGCTCTTCGGAGAAACCCGTTATGGTATCAACGCGCATGGAGTGGCACGGTCGGTGGCCGCGAATGGCTCCGATGCCCCCGCGAATCTGGGGATCCTCCAGGGAGCTCAAACCTTATTTAGGGGAGTAACCCTCCTGTTTGGGAATGAGCTCGGATTGGAAGAGGCCATTGAGGCGTATGCCAGTGTTGACTTGAAAACCCCGGGAGCGCTCTCGGAGGATGACATCCGCGTGTGGGCTGATCTGTGCGCCAAAGCGGGGAGGTACAGGGATGGGTTGGATGTCTTGGAAACCCATCACATTGAGGATCCCAAACGCCAGCACAAGTACCGTTCGAAATGGGGAAATGCAATTCTCAAGCGTGTCGAGGATTTACCTGCTGGAGGAGATCGTTTCGAGGCGCTCAAGTTTATTACTGGGAATATGCCAGACACCTCGGCGGCCAAAAGAGCAAGAAGACTCCTCGCGGAAACCCCCTCCACGGAGAAACCGCTCATCCAGGTGAAGCGCGAGGACCTACAGTCCTATGAACACCTCCTTGATCAGGCTGGCTTGAGCCTCAAGAAGGAGTGGTGGGATGGCAACAAGGACAATGGCGAGATTGGCGAGGAGGGCATTTTCTGGGATGCGGAGGGGATCGTGTGGTTCCGGGTAGGGAAGGGGAGCGCATGGCGCAGTCTGCCCCAGGAACCGGCGCGGGTGGCTTCGCTACAAGGAGCCTTCACACGGGTTGAAGACCTCGAATTGGCCCGTAACCTGGCTGGAGAGCGAGTTGGGAACCGTAAGTTTCCCCTCGAACTTGAGGGGGCCTTGGGGCCTGACAGCAGCTACATGACCCCAAAGATAGTCCAGTATGATATTGAAAAGGACGACGACGGACTTTTCCAGTAAGCGCTACCAGGAGCAACGGTTAGCCCCCTCCGGGGGTGGCGGCATTGAATTGTGCCGGTATGATGGAGCATCGTTGCCTTACCCCCAGCTAACAACTGACAACGGCTAACAAAAAAAGAGCCCCTTTTCTATCGAATTGATATCAATATGAACGCCACTTTTCGCAAGATCCTAATCAACACATCCCTGTGCCTGGGAACCATCTTGATTGTCTTGATTTTCTTGGAAGGGATTTGGAGAGTGTTGGATCTACGTGGTTTTCACAAAGTCCGGATCCGGGATTGGGAACACGCCCTGGTTCCGAAAGGGGAGCGGCTTCCCGGCGTGAACCTCCAATTCAAACCCCATGCTGAGTTTGAAATGCGTTACGATAGCAATCCACGGGGAGTTTTTAATGAACGCAATGCCATGGTCTACCACACCAACAACTATGGTTTTCGTGGACCAGATATACAGATCGAGAAGCCTACGGGAGCCAAACGCCTGGTCTTGCTGGGTGACTCCTTTGCCTTTGGCGAGGGGGTGAAGTGGGAGGATACTTTCGCCTGTCAGTTGCCGGGATTGCTCAATGTGAACACTGCCACCCAGACCGAGGTGTTGGACATGGCCACCAGCGCCTGGACCACCTTGGATGAGATCCACTACCTCGAACAGATGGGGGTGAAGTTCTCGCCGGACCTGGTGGTGGTGGTATTCGTGCTCAATGATGCCGAGCAAGCGGGAGGATTGGATCTGTGGGAAAATTTTTGGATCCGCCATGAGGCCACCCAGATGGAGTGGTCCTATTTCGGCAGCTGGGTCTACAACACGATCGAACGCGAACTGGATGGACGCCGTTACACCCGCGCGCTCACCAACTACGCCCTAGGTTTCAGCAAGGAATGGCAGACCTGTCTCGGTGAACTGGTGCGTGGGAAACAGGTGGCCGAGTCCGCCGGTTCCCGCTACATGGTCTGCATCTTCCCCTTCATGTATGAACTCAATGACCATCACCCCTTCACCAAAATCCACCAGATGGTAGCGGAGCATTGCACCAAGAATGGGATCCCGGTGCTCGATCTACTCAACGCCTTCAAGGGGCAGGCCTATCAATCCCTGTGGGTGCATCCCACCGACCAGCATCCCAACGAGGAGGGCCACCGCATCGCCGCGCAAGCGCTGGCGGCGTATATCAATGAGAATAAACTGATGTAAGTTGTGCTTTTGTCTGCATCTTCGTTCTCCCGGAGGTGAACCATGAAGCGGTTGGTGTTGACGTGTGGAATCGTTTTAGGACTCTTGTTGGTTTTGGATTCGAGGATCGCGTGGAGTGAGGACAACCCGGAAGACTCCGCTTTTCTGAAGGCTTGCCGTGATGGTTCGCTGGCGGAGGTCATGGACTGCCTTGCCGCGGGCGCGGATCTCGATGCCAGGGACTCAGCCGGGAAAACGGCTCTCCATTTCGCAGCCGCTAATAAAGACACAAGTATTTTACGATTCCTACTCGATGTAGGCCAGCCTGTGGATACGGTCGATGACAGCGAGGTTACACCGCTCCATGTGGCCGCTCTCGTAGGAAGAGATGAGGCCACGCAGATTCTGCTAGTGGCTGGGGCTTCACCCAACGCCCAGTCACAATGGGGGTGGAGAGCATTTCGCTTTGCGATAGAGAGCTGTAATGAGGACATACTCATAGCCCTCATAGATGCGGGAGCGGATCCGAATCTTCCTGATGGTAATGGCTATCCCCCTCTGCATTATGCATCGGAAGAAGGCCTTTATTCCACCTGTGTCCATCTCCTTGAAAAAGGAGCGGATGTGAATGGGGTCGATCGAGAGCTCATTACCCCCTTGCACCGCGCGACTGGCGGTTTCACGGAGATCGTGAAGCTCTTCCTCGATCATGGCGCTGATCCCAACGCAACCGATGACCGCATGGATACCCCACTCCATTGGGCGGGAGGCGATGGCTTCGCGGATATTGTAAGGATACTTCTGGAGCATGGAGCCGATTCATCAAGGATCTGCACTCATTGGAGGACACCTCTCGATCAGACCACACACCGTAGGAAACATGAGGCTACCGCGGTGCTCCTGGAGTACAAAGCCGATCCCAACATCGCCGATGCCACCGGCCGCTCCCCACTGCACTTTGCCGCGAGTAACGGTTTCACAAAAATGTGTGATCTCCTCATCGCTGGGGGAGCCATCATCGACGCACGCGACCAGTTCCAGATGACTCCCCTGCATTATGCGGCGGGGAGTGGAAAGGCCGCCACAACCGAACTGCTTCTCTCCCGGGGGGCGAACCTCAGCGCCATCGATGAATGGGGGCAGACTCCTTTGCATCAGGCGGTGCATTCCAATAACTGCCAGGTGATGAGCACACTCCTGGCCGGAGGCGCTGAAGTGGACGGACAAGATTTTTATGGATATACCCCACTGATGCTGTCGGCATACGAGAGGAAACCGGATGCGCTTTGTGCCTTACTCTCCGCTGAGGCCGATCCGGATATCAAGGGACCGGAAGGAAAGACCGCCTTGCACATAGCGGTCGAAACCGGGAACTATGAAATGGCTTGGACGCTGGTAACCCATGGAGGCAATCCCTTTGCGAAAGATAAACAGGGCAATACACCTATCGGGACCGCTGTATTACATCTCTGGCCAGGTTTGTCCTCAAAAGGCTAGGAAAAGCAGGTTAAATAATAAATACAGGACGGACCATCTTTCATGCGCTATCACCATGTGGGAATCCCCACGGATAGGATTCCAGAGGGAGCGGAGTATCTCCCTGATTACAAACTCTATTGCACTGACCATCTCGCCACACCTTATGGCATCCAATGGATGAAATACGAGGCGGACTGTCCTCTTCCTAGTCTAGTGAAACAGCTTCCGCATGTGGCCTTCGAGGTGGATGATCTCCAGGCCGCTCTCCAAGGCAAGAAGGTTATCATTGAGCCGAATGAGCCTTCTCCCGGTGTCAAAGTGGCGTTTATCGAGGAGGCTGGTGCGCCAGTTGAGTTGATGGAATATACGAATTCTCACCGATCGGATTCGTAGCCAGGTTACCATCGAAGGGATTCAGCCACTCCATGAATAAGGTGTTACACAATGAAGGTTGAGTCCGCCACCAAGCAATCCCTGGCGGAAGCCCTGCTGCTTGGTTGCACGGTTCTCTTCTTGCTCAGTCTGCTGGGACGTGGATTCGGACCCTATTGGGACTCCTGGTATTACCATGACCATGCGGAGCCCTTCAGCCATTGGATTTCCTCCTGGTGGGATGGCCGAATGGTTCCACCGTTGACCGATTGGCGTTTTTACTTCCCGAAAGACGAGGCCATGCATCCCCCGCTCATGATCTATGGAGCGGCGGTCTGCCATGCCCTTCTCAAGGACACGCTGGGTGAACTTGGTTCCTGCCGTTTGTTCATTATTTTTTTCTCATCCCTGTGGTGCTCAGCGGTCTACCTCTTTGTAAAGCCACGGTTGGGACGTGGTCTCGCGCTGATTGGAGTCGCGCTCCTGGCGGGTTGTCCACGTTTCTGGGTTCATGCGGTCTTGTTGAACATCGATGGGCTGGTGGCTTCGATCTATGGCTTGGGCCTGCT
>CAYRBI010000137.1:0-16620 GCA_964422415.1 uncultured bacterium
TTGGGCATCTCCAGCGGTGGCCAATCTTTGAAGAAATCCACATCCTCGCGATGGGCGGTCATCCAACGTAAGGGGGTTACCGAGGCCATGGACTGATCCAGCGCCCAGAAATCTGATCCTTCCTCCAGCACATGCGAGGGTGGCTCTCCCCCCAACCAGTAGAGCTCATTCCCCTCTTTGTCCTTCTTTTTAATAAAACTGTCACGGTAGATCCGTTTGCCGATGTGGGTGAAACACCCCCCTTTAAGAACATCCAGGGGGATGTTGGGGACATTGATGTTCAGGAAGGTGGCCTCGGGAAGATCATGGGCAAGAAAGGCGGGGAGAAAGGACCGCATGAAAGCCGCCACTGTCTCGAAGTGCAGGAGCTGGGAGTCGAAACGGCTGGAGAACTCGGTGGCCAGTGAGACCGCTACCGAGGGCTTACTGAAGATGGCTCCCTCACGGGCGCCGGCCACAGTTCCTGAGTAGACCACATCAGTCCCCAGGTTGGCGCCATGGTTGATGCCCGAAAAGATGTAGTCCGGGGCATCGTCCTCGCACAGAAAACTCCGGATGCCAAAGATCACGCAATCGGCGGGGGTACCGCTGAGGCTATAGGAGTCCGGGCCATGCGGCTGGAGCTTGAGGGGATGGGTGAGCGAGAAGCCATGGGAGACCCCACTACGCTCCCGGTCCGGCGCGATCACGGTGACTCGTCCAAATTCGCGCAGAACCCCGGCCAGGCAGCGGATCCCCTCCGCCTCGATCCCATCATCGTTGGTCAGTAAAAAATGCTTGTGCTGCTGACTCATTCTTATCCCCAGATCAACTTGTCGAGTCCTACCACCAGCCCCGGCAGGCTCTGGACCTTGCGGCAAGCCAGTATGACACCGGGCATGAAACAGGTGCGGTCGATGCTGTCGTGACGGATGGTCAGGGTTTGTCCAGCAGCGCCGAAGAGGACTTCTTGATTCGCGAGCATCCCGGGCATTCTGACCGCGTGGATCCGGATGCCATGATACTCGCCGCCCCGGGTGCCGGGGATGGGGTTGGTGAGGGCGTCGGGGCCCTCGAACTCTTCCAGGCCAGCCTTCAGGCGTGCGGCTGCCATGAGTTCAGCGGTTTTATGCGCGGTACCAGAGGGGGCATCCGCCTTGGCGGGATGGTGTAGTTCGATGATCTCAGCGCGTTGCATGTGGAGGGCAGCCTCGGTAGCGAAGCGCATCATCAAAACTGCTCCAATGGCGAAATTCGGTGCGATGAAGAACCCCTGTCTCTTATTTTGACAACGCTTTTCGAGGTCAGCGATCTGATCCTCCTTGAATCCGGTGGTGCCGACCACTCCATGGCACCCCGCCTCCAGGATCTTGAGGGCGTTCTCGAAGGCACAGGAGGGATGGGTGAAATCCACCACGACACAACCCTTGCGGCTGGAGAGTTCCTTGGAGAGGTCATCTCCCAAGTCAAAGGCCCCCACCATCTCCAGGCCCTCCGCCGCCTGGACTGCCTTGATCGTCTCAGTCCCCATTTTTCCACGCGCGCCGTTGACAACCACTTCGATATTGGCCATCTTCTTGTTCCTTAATCTTCCGCTGTCTTCCAGTGCTCCGGGGTGTGAACACCCCTTGCTACGGGAGGTGGGCGGGTTATCGTTAGAGTATGGTACTTATACACTTGATTCCACTTCGCGGTGAACCCGTCTGATTAGAATCCTGTCAATCATCAACACATCCGATCCAACCCGATGAGGACTATTCATGTTAAACAATACCGGTGGTTGCCAACTGTGGCCACCAAGGTTCTTTTAGGAGTTCTACTTCTCATGGCCTGGAGACTCTGTCCCGCTTTTCCCGATGACCGTCCCGCGTGGGTACAGCAGATCGAGAGTTATCCAGTCGGTCAATCGGACCCATTTGAGGATGAGGTCCACCGTTTACAAGTGATGAAACTCTCCTCTGGGGAGAGTGAGGAGATCCAACGGGAGTTTCCAGACTGGCAGGTTGAGCCCAGTCTCCTGGCCGATTTCTTCCCGCACTGTTACCAATCCCTCCAACTCACCTTCGATCCCCATGAGTTTGAGGAGCGGGGACTTTTCCTCTTTGATAAGACCTTCACACCCCATGCCGTGGATCCCTCCACACTCATGACCTCTTGCCGGACCTATTCAGTGCATGTGGATCGATATGCGGATCCACGTTGGGAGGGAAATTACTCGGGGGCTATCCTGTTGGTTCCGGGAACCGGTTCATATGGGGGGAACTACATCAAGTTCTGTCAAGTGATGGCGAGCTTGAAAGGGTATATCGTCTATGTGGTTGATCTGCTGTACCACGGACGTAGCCATGGACACAAACTGATCGCAAGGAACCCGGAAGGGGAGGGTGTGGCGGTTTATCTCAAACAGGCCATCGGCAAGGATGGCGCCTGGCATTTCCAGAACGCTCTGGAGGGTGGCTGGGAGGAGCGTGAATCCTGTCAGGTGAACATGCCCCGGAATGTCGCTGTGATCCAGGCGGTTGGCCGGCGTATCGCCCAGGCCGAACGAGAGAACCTTAAACACCTGGAGGCGGAGATTCTCTCCAAACCTCCCGAGAACCGTGCTGAGGAGTGGTTTGGAAAACCTGTGAATGCCCTCACCCATGTCACTTTAATAGGCACAAGCCAGGGGGGGGAGACCGCCTTCTGGAGCGCCGATCCACGTGCCACCGGCCAGGGTGCTCAAGCGGCCTATGGCATCTACCTCCCCTTCGATAGTGTCATCTGCCACAACGTCTACAACACCGCCTACACCGCTCCACAGTCCCGCATGAGACTGCTCCGGTCTGATTTTTTGGGTGGTTTCCTGGTGGGAATGCTGGAGGGTAAAGACAGCCTGTGGGCCAATACGGACTGGACACGGCTGTATGAGGGGAATGCTCTCTTTTTCAGGGCCGCGGACCGTTGGGTGCGTTGGCGTTACCGCATGGAGGATTACCGGAATCTCCTGCGTTTCGGAACAGATTACCGGGATACCATGGCACAGATGAAGCTGCCGGTCCTGGTGGCGATCGGTTCCAATGACTTGCTGTATACAGATGACAAAAAAACCTCCCAACTTGTCGGTGGATTATTTGATAAACTGGAACGTGATCCTGCAGGCGAGTCCCTTTGGCATCTCGAATATAACACACCCCCTGGAACCAATGGGCATCAGCTCCTGGTGCACCATACCCTCAAGATGGCGGATCTAGCCGATTCCTGGATCCGCTACCGGCGGGGTGGACCGGGGAGTTCCTTCCAATACGAATCCGGAATTTGGAAACGGATCCGGTAAAAGAGGCTGTCTTACTTGCCCGCGGGTGGGGGCGGAAGCTGGGCGGGATCGAAATAGGGTGGATTCGGATCGACGAAGGCGAAAATGAAGGTATACAGGACCACCACGATCACCAAGGCGATGCAGAATGGCCACTTATGAAAGGACAGGCCGAACGATTCGACATCTCCCGTCTCAAGGCTGTGGTTGGGTTGTTCCTGTCCGGCTTCCATCACGATTCTCCTTAATGACCAGAGTATAATCAAGGAATCCAGTTGGGGGCAACTGGTAGGGGTCCGATGAACCACGGCTTCTCGTTCCAGCGGTGAATGAACCCTACTCGATCTTGAACCTCGCCATGACAGGGAAATGGTCAGAGGGATATGTATTGGCGTATTGGCCATTCATCACCTTGTACTCGAGAGCCTGCAATCCCTTGCCGAAGAGAATCCAATCAATGGGCTGACCGCCTGCGGTGGGGCCATTAAAGCCATGAAAGGTTCCCACGGGAACGGTTCCCGTGGCGGTCATCGCATCCTGTAAAGCCGTGTCACCCTCTCCGAGAAGAATCCGGTAAGGTTCACTGTCTGGAACACTATTGAAGTCGCCCGTGATCAAGATACACGCCCCTTCGGGCGCCAACTCGAGCAACCGTTTGCGGATTAATTCCGCGCTCTTCTTCCGGGCTTCATCCGAGTCATGCGCGAAATGGGTATTGAGCACCAACAGGCGTGACTTGTTACCACGTTCCACAAGGTCCGCCCAAGTGACGATCCGTGGCAGGTTGGCTCCCCAGGACATACTTCCGGTCACTTCAGGGGTATCTGACAGCCAGAATCTGCCCGCCCGGGCTAGGAAAAACCGGTCTTTACGGAAGAAGAGTGAGGAATACTCCCCTTTTGTTCCTCCCTCTCTGCCTTCACCTACAAATTCATACTCCGACCCCAGGTTCTCGATGAAGAATTCATTTTGGAAATCCTCTGACTCCTGGAGACCGAGTATATCGGGGTGGGTTCCGGTGATGACCGCCAGAGCCGAGTCTTTACGGTCTTTCCAAAGGTGTCCTTCATCCTTCGCGGTTCCATAGCGAAGGTTAAAGGTCATCACTGTGATGACTGGCCCGGGTATGTCCTCCGCTACCGCGGCGGCAAAGGTCATTGAGACCAACAAGGTGAGGAATAGACATGTCATGGCCTACAGCGTTCCTTTCATGTACACAGTGGGATTGTGGCGGTGGGTGAATTCCTTCTCAGGTCTTGGTCTATTCCAAGAGAACAAGACAGAAATCTTGTTCTCTTGAGGATGAGGAATTAATCCAAATGAAGCATTGCCGAAAACCGGCTGGAATCCTTACGGATCTCGGCGATCACAACTTGAACCAGACTGTCTTTAAGGTCAATGTTAGAGTAGCAATAGTCATCATACCGGTGGGGACGATAGTTTCCGCCATGCCCGATACGGCTCTCATAGGCCAAGGCATCCGCGATCCCCACCAAGGGGATATACCGCCGGGATTCTTCCCAGGGGCCATTGCTATGGTGGTCGCGTAATATCTCCGTGACCACATCGGGTAGGTCCCATGCCTCGGCGATCCAGCATCCCACAGTGGTGTGATCAACTCCCAGCAGGTTCCGCTCCACTGTCAGGATCGATAGCTTTTCGTCGCGGACCGTGATAACGACTTTTTCGTACTCGGACCTGAAGTGCTGACACAGGATGACTTTTCCGAAGTCATGCAACAGCCCCGCGCAGTAGGCCACGGAGGGTGAAAGATTCGATACGGACTTTGATAACACCGCCGCAGCGGTAGCTGTGGCCATCGAATGCACCCACAGGTTGGATAGAAAGGATCTCTCGGTGGCGCTTCCCTTGGTGAAAGCATCGGCGATTCCCAGGCTCATCACCACATTCTTAACGCCATCCAAGCCGATGATCACAATCGCCTCACGGACCGTCTTGATCTGCCGGCTGAACCCATAATAGGCCGAGTTGGCCAGTTTCAGGAGCTTCACCGAGCAAGACATGTCCCGCTCGACCATTGCTTGAACATCTTTGGCGCCTGAACGAGGGTCTTCAGTAACAGTGAGGATTTCCTGCAGGAGAGAGGGAGGTGACTTGAAGGTATCGATGGATTGGAGCTCCATCCGTAATCTGTTCAGATCCACCGTCTCTCCTTTTCCTTGTTCTGAGAACATGACTATTGACGCCTAATCAGAGATATCTTTCTTTAAAGTAAACGTTTTCTTATAAGCTCACCTGAATCTGCAGTAGAGCAAGGGTAGGTGAATCAAGCATTGTGTAAGAGAAGTGTGCTAAAAGTAAAGATGATAACTGACATCCGGAATAGTAAATCCAGCGAGAATGGGGATAACAGTGGATTCCTGCTTTCACTGAAATCAGGAGGGAGTTTTCTCTTGTCAGATAGGGATTATTCCCTGAAGCCGTGCGGTTTACCTCTATCCCCTCTTTGCCTTAGACTTAGCTCGGATTGGGAGCTATTGTCTTCCCTTTGGGAAAGGTTGTTGAATGAGGCTTGGTGTCCTGGGTGGTACATTCAATCCTGTTCACCATGGCCATCTGCGATTGGCTGAGGAGGCCATCAGTAGATTCGCCCTGGAAAGGGTTTTGCTGGTGCTTTCCGCCACTCCACCGCACAAAGACTGCCAATATATCGTGGATTCGTCGGTTCGTTGGAGTTTTCTGAACCTGGCCTGTAAGGGAAATCCTTACTTGGTTCCGTGTGATCTGGAGATGGTCCGCCCCGGTCCATCCTATACAGTCGACACATTGGCCTTGATCCGGAAGGAACTGGTTCCAGAGGATCAGATCTTTCTGGTGCTTGGTATGGATGCCGCCGCGGAGATTCACACATGGAAAGCGTGGCGGACCATTCTCGATACAGTGAAGGTGGTAGTGGCCCGCCGGACTGAGACCATTAATGCTCCACTCCTTCCCGAGGTAGCTGAGCGAGTCCAGATCTTCGATATCCCGCTGCTCGATATTTCCTCCAGCCAGATCCGCTACCGGATCGAAATGGGACAGAGTATCCGTTATCTGGTTCCGGAAAGTGTCCGGGAAGCCATTTCCGCCCATGGTGTTTACTCACGCCTAAGCCCTCGCGGGCCGATACTTGAACAGCCCATGAACCACTGCGAGGCAGTCCCATGACCCCCAAGGCCCAGAAACTCCTGGATCTCATCTGTGCTTCTCTGGATGCGGAGAACGCATTGAAGATGATTGGCTTCCGGGTGGATAAGGTCCAGAAATTTGGGACTCAGCTCCGTTCCTTCTGCCCGATTCATCGGGATGAGATCATTCGCACCCTCACGATTGATCTCGGGAAGAGGACCTTCCGTTGTTCCTATGGACAATGTCCAGGCAACAAGGGAGGTAATCTCCTCGACTTGTTTGCTCTCTCGAAGAAGACCTCTATCGGTAATGCGGCTCTCTTCTGGGCCAAAGAACTGAACATCAAACCAGATGGGCTGACAATAGCCGACTTCGGGGGGGAGGAAATCTTACCTGAAGAGGAGGAGTCCGCGTCATCTCCTCCCATCGACCTGACTGCGTTGATTTCCGGCTTTCAGCCCACGAGTGCCAGTCTCGAACCCTCTCCAGGGCCCCCACCCCCCATGGAGGAACCAGTTCGTCATACCCCACCGGAATTGCGTATTGTTTCCACCGTTCCAGAGGTTACCCCACCTCCCCCACCCCCCACGGGAGTTTCCACTGCGGTAAGCCCGAAGGAGATTGAAGCGGCGGTTGTCGATGCGGTCACTCCGGTTGTATCCGGTCTGGCTGAAAAAACAGCGCGTGAGGTTGCCCGCCAGATTGCCGAGGATAGCACCCGTCAGATCACCGAGGAAATCGCCCGGCCCATCGCGGAGGAAACCACCCGGCAGGTCGCTGAGGCAACCGCCCGTCAGGTCGCGGAAGAGACCGCGCGTCAGTTAGCCCAGCGTATCGCAATCACAATCAGTGAGAAAATTGCGGCTGAGGTTGCTGGAAAGACCGCCGAGGAGACCGCGGCCAAGACAGCCGCTTTGGCCGCGCGGGAGATTGCCAGCAAAACCGCGGAAGAGACCGCGCGTTCTCATGCTGAACAGATTGCCCAGTTGGTCGCCCAACGGGTGGGAGCCGCGATGGCGGAGAAGGCCGCCGAGGAAGTGGCCACCAAGACCGCCGAGGAGACCGCTCAACGAGTGGCCACGAAGGCGGCTGAGATCGCCGCGCGCGAATCGGCGGAGGGAGTAGCGGAACAAGCAGGACGTACAGCTGCACTGAAGATTGCCGAACAGGTTGCGGTGACGATCGCGACGGCCACTGGTGAAAAAACCGGGCGGGAGGTGGCGGAACGGGTAGCCGAGGAGGTGGCCCGCCGAATCGCCGAGGAGGTCTCACAACAAGCCGCGGAGGCCGCGGCAACACGGGCCGCGACGATTACGGCGGAGGCTGCAGCGGGTAAGGCCGCCGGGCAGATGGCGGTCGAGATTGCTCAAGCAGTTTCACGCCAGACCGCCGAGAAAACCGCCCAACGGCTGGCGGATTCGATAGCGCGTGAAATCGGCGAACGCGTGGCGGGCGAACGGGTCCGTGAAATCGTTCCAGCCGAAGCTGAACGAGTGGCCATCGAAGTGGCGGAACGAGTGGCTCTGGATGCCGCTTCGCGGATGGCTGAAGAGATCGCCACCGTCAAAGCGATGGAAGTGGTCGAGGCTGTGGTCCGGGAATCGGTTGAACAAGTTTCCCAGGAAACCGCGCGCCATGCGGCCATCGAGGCTTCACGCGAAGTCGCCGAACGGGTTGCCTCCTCAACAGCCCGCGAGGCTGCACGGGTCCAGGCGACTGCCCTCGCCGAGGAGATCGCTGTTCGCACCGCGCGCGAGACCGCAACTGAGGTGGCTGGGGAGGTTGTGGCCCAAACCGCGCGGGAGATTGCCATTGAAGTTGCGCGCGGAATCGCGATCTCCACCGCTCAGGAAGTGGCGGGGAAGGTGGCTCAAGAGACCGCCATCGCGGTGGCTCGGGAATCGGCGGTCGAGACGGCCCGTAAGGCGGCTGCTGAATCAGCCTTGGCGGCCGTCGAGGAGGTGGCCGCGCAGGTTGCCCGCCAGACAGCCACGTTGGTGGCCACCGAAACCGCTAGTGAGGATGCCCGGCGGATTGCCACCGAGACCGCGCAGGCCATGTCCCGCGAAGTGACCGAGCGGGTGGCCGCCCAAGTGGCCACCGAGGTCACTGAGAAAGTGGCTGCCGAAATGGCCACCGAGGCCGCGCAGTCTGCCGCCGAGGAGATTGGGCGGAAAGGCGCGGCAGCAGTCGCCAAGCGGATTGCCAGAACCACCGCCGAACAGGTGGCCGAAAAAACCGCCAAGGAACTCACCGAACGATATGCCACCGAGGCCGCCGCTCTCAGTGCGGAGGAGGCGATCCGCGAAACAGCCAGCAGTGTGGCTCAAGGCATTGCCCGCACAACCGCCGTTACCCTAGCCTCTCAATACGCACAGATCGCCGCGGAGAACGCCATCGATGAGATTGCGCGCTCCCGGTCTGGCCCGATCGCTATTGAAGCGGCCCGCCTGGCTGCCGATGAGGTGATTGAGAAATCCACCAGCCGGATCACTCAGATGGTGGCCACTGAGCTGGTCGACACCATGGTTGAACGCCATACCGAGGTGATCGTTAAAGAAGTTGTCCAGGAAGTGGTGGAGGAGACTGTCCGGGCGACAGCCCGTGATATTGTGACCCAAGCCGCGCGGGAGATGGCCATCGAGGTGGTGAAGGAAACCGTAACCCGTCGCGCGCGCGAAACCGCCCGTGAGGTGGGGCGTGAAGTGGCGGAGAAGGTGGCCTTTGAGGCGGCTGGCGAAGTGGCCCGTGAGGTGGCCTCGGTAGAGGCCTTACGTCTGACCACGGAGGTAGCTCGCAAAGCTGCATCGGAGGCCGCTGATGCGGTTGTCTCAGTGGCTGGCGCCGACCGTTCGCGGAATGTGGCCATGGAGGTGGCCCGCGAGGTGGCTGAGGATGTGGCCGAAAAGGTGGCTCGTGAACTGACACGCTCGGTTGCCGAGCAAGCGGCGCGCGCCGCCGCCGAAGAAGTGGTGGCTCATTCCGCCGAGGCAGTCTCCCGCAAGACCGCCATTCAGGTGGCGCAACTGGTTGTTTCCGAGGTGGCACACTCCATCGCCGAACAGGTTGCCCGCCAGGTGGCTGAGGAGGCGGTCTCCAACTACGCTGACAAGACCGCCCGGCATGCCGCGGGCCAGGCCCTCGGTGCCGCAGAGGATTACTTCGCAGCCTTCCAGATGCCCCTGCAGGCTCCCGCTCCCCCTGTCCGTCCCCCAGAACCTGTGTCTCCTGTAGTCCCACCGGTGGTGGTGACACAGACCGCGCCTCCACCTCCACCCAAGGTCATCCACGAACCTCCCGCGCCTGCCGCAATACCACCCACCCCCGAACCCTCTGCTCCGCGGCTAGCATCCACTGGACCCGTGGATGAGGAGGCCATCAAGGAGGCCCGGCAAGCCATTGCCTTGGGCAATGAAGCCTTCGAACGGAGCGCTTATGATCTGGCCATCCCTCTCTTCGAACAGGCCTGCCAGGCGGAGATCCCCTCCGAGGAAAAAGGCTATGCCTCCCTTATGCTGGCCCAGTGTTTTATGGAGCAGGACAAGAGCCTGCAAGCTCTTACTGTCCTCGAAAAGGCCAGTACTTTACCCGGTCTCTCAGGAGAGATGCGGCGTGATCTCCTCTACTACAAGGGGATTCTTTCCACCGTCCGCAAATAGTTCTCAGCCTTCTCCCCTTGCTTGAAGTGTCTCAGATGGCGATCATCGCACTTATGGATGGCCTGACCTTTTATCTTTATGGTTTTCCCTTGCTGCTTGCGGCCACGCTTGTGTCATTGTTCCTCACTGTTTACCGTGGCAAGGATCTTCCCAATGCTCACTGCCTGGGATTGGCGTGTTTGACCAACTACAGCCTTGTGAATGTTCTGTTTGTCTGGGCTTGGAACTCGGCATCCCAGTGGCGGGAGGGAATACTGATCATATCTACCGCGTTGGTCCTGATTCTGACCATTGCACAGGTGGTGTATGCCTTCAAGATCCGGGGAAGTGGGACACAGACATGGTTATCACTGCCCCTGTTTGGGTCTTTTGTGTTTCTTAATCTTCCTATTACCCTGATCTGTGTGATTCGTTCCGCTGTTTCAGGTTGAGGCTCCCGCAACACTTTCCAAAACCCGTTCCGCTGTCCTGTGGCAGTGGAAGTAAATCCGTTTGAGATACTCCACCACGCTCATCTCCAGGGTCAGGCTGGCGCGGCGCGCATCATCGGCATCCCGCATCTGAGCCAGATGATAAGCCTTGTATTCCTGATCGAGATGGTTCAATGGTTCCTCCAGGGCATACACCTTCTGAGCGAGGGAGAGATCATTTCTTGAGAAGGAATCCACCGCTAAATGCAAAGATTCACGGGCCATGTAGCTGAAACGATCGATGGCATGGATCCCCGCCTCATCAATCGACACCCCACTTGCGGCGGCATGGTCCACCAGGTGGTGAAGATTCGTTTCGATGATATCCCCGATCGATTCCAGGTTGCCGATGGCGCTCATGGCCTTCAACACCGCTTTCGAGAGCGGTTCGGACATTTCGTTGCGGCTCATGCGTGCGAGATAATCCGCCATGTGGGTGTACAAGCGGTCCACTGAGTCGTCGATCTGTCTCACCCGTTCCATGTGTTCCAGGTCGACCGCATAGATCGACAGGAGGCCCTCATCCAGCATCCGCAGGAGAAGCTTTCCCATGTGTCCCGCCTCCAAACGGACCTGGCCTAAGGCCAGGGAGGGAACCTGTAATAGGCTGGGATCGAGATAACGTGGCTCGCCCCGCTCCTCCTCGCGCTCCTCTACAGAGTGGGGGACCAGCCTCTCCAGCAACCGTGCGAAGGGGCCGGTTAATGGCAGGAACAACACCGCGAGTCCCACATTGAAAAGGGTATGGGCATTGGCGATTTGGCGGGGAACCACACTGGCTAATGCCGGGGACTCAGTCGTGGGATTGCCGCTGGGAGTGATCCAGGTGACCACCTGGGCGAGTTGGGGGATGAACGGCAGCACGAGCAGGGTTCCCGCAACCTTGAAGAGGACATGCGCCAGAGCGGCCTGGATCGCGGGACGTGGTTTCCCGATGGCGGCCAGAGCAGCGGTGACACAGGTGCCGATATTGGCTCCCAGAGAAAGCGCGATGCCAGTCTCCAGGCTGATGAGACCCTGCGCGGCCAACACGATGGTCAGTCCGATGGTGGCGGCGCTAGCATGGACCAGTGCGGTGAATACGGCCCCTAACGCCACCGCCAGGAGCGGATTTTGAATTGTCTCCATCAGCTGGATGAAGAAGGGATGCGCGCGCAGCGGATTCATCGCCTCGCTCATGAGACCCATCCCATAGAATACCAGGCCGATACCCATCAGCAGTGCGCCATACAGCCGCAATCCCCCATGCCGCCGGACCAGGAAGGTGAGCCCGAAACCAGCCGCCACCAGGAGCAGACCATAGCGTGTGACATTGAAAGCAATGATCTGTGCGGTAATGGTGGTGCCGATATCCGCCCCCAGGATGATCCCGAGTGATTGGGGCAGGCTCATGACCCCGGCGGAGACAAATCCCACCACCAACACCGTGGTGACCGAGCTGGATTGAATGACGGCGGTGACCAGCGCGCCGGTGAGCAGACTGCTCAGCCGTGTTCCGGTCAACCTCACCAGGACACGGCGCATCCGTTCCCCGGTCACTTGTTTGAGGGAATCAGCCATTCGCTCCATACCGAACAGGAGGAAGGCGAGTCCCCCGAGCAATCCCGAGACCATGGCGAAAAGATCGAGCGTCGGAGGCATCCTGTCACCCATGAAAAGGAGAACTGGGAATGCTATGCTGAAGCCACTATGGATTCGATACAAGTGGAGAAAAGCCCACCGCTGGAGGGAGAAGTACGGATCAGCGGTTCCAAGAACGCAGCCTTGCCCTTGATGGCGGCCTCGATTCTTTATGACTCACCATTAGTGCTCGAGAATGTTCCGGACCTGGCGGATATCCAGGGGATGGAGCGTCTCCTGTGTAGCATGGGGATGGAAACCCGGTATCAGCCGGGTGAGAAGACCCTGGAGGTGGATCCCACCCGGTTCCGTTGGCCAGAGGCTCCCTATGACCTGGTGCGGAAGATGCGCGCCTCGTTCTTTGTTTTGGGGCCACTGGTGGGCAAGCACCGCCGGGCGCGGGTTTCCATGCCGGGTGGTTGTGCGATTGGCGCACGCCCGGTCAATATCCACTTGAAGGCCCTGGAGAGCCTCGGTGTCGCATTAGAGGTCGAGCATGGCTATGTCATCGCCGATGCCTCCTCATTGCGGGGTGGCCCCATTTATCTGGAGATGCCGAGTGTGGGGGCGACCGAGAATGCCCTGTGTGCGGCGGTCTTGGCTCCCGGGGAGACGGTCATTGAGAATGCGGCGCGTGAACCCGAGGTGACCGATCTGGCTGACTTCCTCGTGGCGGGTGGGGCCAAGATCGAGGGCCATGGCACCTCCACCATTCACATCCAGGGTGTCGACCATCTTCATGTCGAACGATATCACGTGATCCCGGACCGGATTGAGGCGGGCACTTATCTTGCTGCTGGGGCTTTATGTGGTGGAACAGTTCGAGTAAGCGGGTGTAGAGTTAAAGACTTAGCCGCTTTTCTTGGGGATCTCCGCCGTGCAGGCGCCGATCTAACCATCGAGAATCAGGGGGCCACTGACACGATCACAGTTCACCGTGCGGGCCCCATCCAACCCATCACCGAGGTGGTCACGCTTCCGTATCCCGGCTTCCCGACCGACCTTCAAGCCCAGATGATGGCGCTTTTATGCCTGGCCGAGGGCACCAGCATTGTCAAGGAGACCATCTTCGAGAACCGTTTCATGCATGTCAGCGAGCTCAACCGGATGGGGGCGGACATCACCATCAATGGCAACATCGCCACCGTGCGCGGAGTGAAGCACCTATCTGGCTCTCCGGTCATGGCGAGCGATCTTCGTGCCTCCGCCGCCTTGGTGATCTCCGGATTGGTGGCGCAGGGAGTAACCGATGTACTCAGGGTTTACCACTTGGACCGTGGCTATGAACGGATTGAGGAGAAATTGGCCGGTTTAGGGGCGAGAATACGGAGAGTGAAGACGAGGGGAGGGCAGGGATAGGCTCTTCTTCGGGATCTCGCTTAGCTCCTCCCGAAGAAGCAGTATTCACAGGGAGTATTCGAGTCAGCAAGCAAGGGAGAAACGCGGAATGGCAAACAACTCTGATCTCCTTTTTTCTGGACCCCTCCTCTCCGACGTCCTTCAAGCCAATCTTGATAAGGCCAAACAGGCTGTTGATGCAATACCACAAGACCAGTTTTCTTATTCGAGTGACGAGGAGGTCATTGGGCATGTGTATTCCATGTGTGAAGTGACGCCTTTGGTATTCCATGAGGATCTTAAGACAATGGGTACTCAGGAGGTTCAGGTCGACGTTCGCTACGATTTTGGGCGGGATATTCGAGACACCAGTCGGCCTTTTCTTATCCCTGGATTTCGTGTTTCGGTGGCCGTGCCATTTGAAGGTGATGCTGATCTGTGGAAGTGTCGACCGAGTGAATTCTCATTTACCTCACCTTGTGCACACGTCAAACCCGCCAGGGATGTCATCTCTGGCGTTATTGAGATCGTGAGGGAGAGCCCAATTGACAACGTGGGAAAGGGGGAAGCCATCAAGAGAGAGGTGGACAGCACTATCGCGGAGATTAAGGTATACATCGGCAGAATCCGAAAAGATGTGGAGAAGCACAACACGCAGCTCTGCAGTCACATCCAGCAGTGTGTCGAGTATCGTCGGCATCGTCTTAACCGACATGCGGAGATTGTAAAAACTTTGGACATACCTCTGAGGCGAAGCAAAGGTGCTCCCGAAATCAATCCGCTTCCGATTAATAGAAGACTGATTCGCCCTCTTCCATCTGTTCCCAATTCGCCACCAAATCCTGGAATTCGTGAAGAAGATTATGCACATATTTTAAGCGTTATCCGGCAGGCTGGTCGTACTTTTGAAGTAACACCCAAAACCTTCGCAATACATGATGAAGAAGAACTTCGGGATATCATCTTGGCGAATCTTAATACTCACTATGAAGGGGATGCAACTGGCGAAACTTTCAGGAATAAGGGAAAAACTGACATCAGAATTGAAACAGATAATAGAGCAGCATTTATAGGTGAGTGTAAAGTTTGGCGAGGAGATAAGCAAATCTTGGAGGCAGTAGATCAGCTGCTCGGTTACCTGACTTGGCGCGACTGCAAGGCAGCACTCATCATTTTTAATAAAGATGTCGCAGGATTTTCATCCCTGCAAGTAAAGCTACCAGAGACTCTGAAGTCACATACAAAATTCTTTCGAGCCGTCCAGATCAATGAGGCTGGTGAGTGGCGGTTCATATTTAGGTCTTTGGAAGATGAGGATCGGCACATCACAATCCACGTGTTTCTTTTCAATCTATTCATTTCTGGAAAGAGCAAGGCAGTTATTCCTGGCGATGGAGTGAAAGACCAATGAGCGAATATGAGAAGCATGGGTATTGGTGGCTTCCCCAATATCCAGAAAATCAAGTGGCGGGTCGGCTTCTTTTCGGTCATGAGACCAGAGCTGTACTCCATCTTCTGGGTTCTTTTCGTGATACATCTGAAGCCTTAAAACAGATGGGAACCGCTGGGATGGTATATCGTCCGGATGTAATTCTGGGATTAACCGAGGATGGGAAAAATTACACTCTCCATGACTGTATTCAAAATGGTGCAAAAATGAATACAAATGCATTCTTGAGGGAGTCTTTTTCACCATCGATGGTCTTGGAAGGAAGACACTTCGATTCATCTGAAGATATGGTTTTTCAGCTGATGACTGTTCGTCTATCACATCTTGGAAAGTGGTATCAGGTCACAGGTCGAAAAATCTCTATTGAAACTCCGGAATCGGATGACCGCAAGATCACGATGGTGTATCAAAAACCTCCAGATCGAAGGATTCAGTTTGACGGAGGATCTATTGAGTTTGGCCACGATATCCACACCAAAACTCCAAGATTCGATCGAGAGTTTAGTCTGAGTGAAGAAGCTTGTTTCTCAATTATACCTGATAAGCCACTTCAGTTGGTCAAATTCTTGAATGAGTTTTTACCTCCGATACTTCATTTTTTGGAACTTGGTGTTGGAAAGCTTTTGTCGATACTTGAGGTTCGTGGAAAGGCGGTTGTTGATTGTGGGGCAGGTGCTGATGAAGAGATCAGAAAAGCACCAACAATTCAACTACACTGGCAATTTGATTTGCATGGCGACGAAAATAAGGAACTGACCCCAATCGATATGATATTCACCCGGCCAGATATCGATAACAGATTGGAAGAGTGTCTTCGGAAATGGGTGTCTTCGCATCGCGAAATCTTGCCGGTAATGCTTCTTTTCTTTGGGAGAGTTCTAGATCAGGAAACCATCTCAGCAAATTCGTTCCTAAATGCAGTACAGGCGGCGGAAGCTTATCACCGGTACCGAAGAGGTGGCACTGAACTCCCGGACATAGAGCATCAAGAACGTTTGAAATCAGTATTAGACAGTTGCCCACAACAACATAAAGAATGGTTGAAACAGAAGTTGCCTTTCAGCAACGATTACAGCCTTAAGATGAGAATGAGAGATCTACTAAAGGACCGATCAACACTATTCGAACTGTCTGAATCAGATATCGAATCCATAGCCAAACGAATCGCTAAGATTCGAAACAGCTTTACGCATTATTCTGGAAATGATAAACCTCATTTTGCGAGTGATCTTGATTTGTATATTTATTACACTCTACTGAAATGGACCATGGTCGCGTGTCTTCTTGATGAGGTGGGAATTGAACCGGCAAAAGCCCATGAATTAATTGGAAGGAATCAGTCGTTTGCGAATTTTAAAAGAGTTACCCTTCATAAGGGAATGATTGAGTTTTTCAAAATCGAGGACGTAAATCCTGAGGAATCCATCACTGGCCCATTACCAGCGAATCCAAATTGTGGAGAAGATGATCAGAGCAATGTGGTCGACGCAATAATTGAATGAGGAAGCAGAACCATCATCATGATAGTAGTATTCCAGTCAATCCATCCAATATGTTTTTTCACCTCAGGATTTCTCATCAGAAGTAGCCGGAAAAGCGAATCTATTCCTCCCCCTTTCCTTCATTCACTGGTACCTCCGGTACCCCCGGCAGTCCCCAGCTCCGGCTGATCTCACGGAA
>CAYRBI010000138.1:0-16585 GCA_964422415.1 uncultured bacterium
CCGGGAATCATTGAGCAAATCCTTCGGGAAGAGATCCGGAGACGGCGTCTTGAGGAATTTGGTACCATGTTAAGACAACTCCACGAGGCCAAAATTCCTGCCATGACAGAAGAGGAACTGGAAGCAGAAATCCAAACCGCTAGATGTGAACAACAGGCTAGCAATGCGGCTTGTCCTTGATACAAACCTTGTTGTTTCGGGTTTTCTTTGGGAGGGCACTCCTTATTGGGTGCTTCAGGCCGCCGAGTTGAGAATGGTCAACCTTTACACTTCGGCTGAGATGATCGCGGAACTCGAATCTGTCCTTCACCGGCAAAAATTCCTTACCCGGATTGAGCTAACGGGGTGGATTCCATCCGCAATCATTGAACACTACCAGTCAATTTGTCAGATTGTGATTCCAGCCCCTCTTTACCAAATGGTATGCTCCGATCCAAGAGATCAAGCTGTTCTTGAATGTGCGGTTTCAGCGGAAGCCGATGCGATCGGCAGTGGAGATCATCACCTGCTGGACTTGGGTGCCTTCCGGGGGACTCCCATATTGAAAGCGGGTGAGTTGTTGGCCTTGGTGAGATCGTGAGCAGGTGGAACTGGGGCAATTGGTGAATGACTGCTGGTTCCTTGGATTCCCGCCTTCGCGGGAATGACGAATTGGATTGCGAATACTGTTCTGATCAATAAAGTATGGTGAATCATCCTGGACCCACTATGGGGTCCCTCAAAGACAGGAGTTCAACGTGAGCACGACAAATATGCATGCCTTTGAACAAGACCTCAAGAAGCGTGTAAGGGGGGATGTCTCCTTTGATGAGGTCCGGCGCGGTCTGTATTCGACCGACGCCAGCATCTACCGCATCATGCCGGTGGCGGTGGTTTGCCCACGGGATGAGACCGATGTCCGCATGGCGGTCCAGACCGCTGCGGAGCATGGAGTCACCATCCTGCCGCGCGCCGGCGGTACCAGCCTCGGTGGGCAAGTGGTGGGCGCCTCGATGATTCTCGATTTCTCCAAGTACATGAACCAGATCTTGCAGGTCAATGTCGAGGAGCGTTGGGCACGAGTGCAGCCGGGAATCGTACGGGATGTGTTTAATGCCGAGATAGCCAAACACAGCCTCCACTTCGCACCCGATCCCGCCACCACTGACCGCGCCAATGTCGGTGGAATGATCGGCAACAACTCCTCGGGTACACGCAGCATCCTCTATGGCAAGACGGTCGATCATGTGCTGGAGCTGCGTGTCCTGCTTTCGGATGGCGAGGTGCTGGAACTCAAGAAGCTCACCCCCGAGGAGTACCGTCACCGCGCCGCCGCCCAGAACCGCGAGGGACAGATCCTACGTAAGATCGAGGAGCTGATTAACACCCATCGCACTGAAATTGAGGCGCGCTATCCCAAGGTGATGCGCCGCGTGATGGGTTACAACCTGGATGAGCTCACCGTGACCGATCAATGGAACCTCGCCAAGCTGATCGTCGGAAGCGAGGGCACACTCGGGACTATTCTGGAGGCCAAGATCAACCTGGAGCCACTGCCCAAGGCCACCTCGCTGTGCATCCCCCACTTCACCAGCCTGCTCGAAGCGGTGGGGGCAGTCGAGGACATCCTGCCCCATGGCCCCTCAGCGGTGGAGATCCTGGATGGCTCAGTACTCAAGATGGCCCGCGCGCAGCTGAGCATCGCCCCACTCATCGATTGGCTAGAGGGTGAACCTGAGGCCATCCTGATGATTGAATTCTATGGCGACACCCAGGAGGAGGCCTCCGCCAAGTCAGAGAAACTAGCCGCCGATCTGAAGAGCAAGGGTATTGGTTATGCCCATGTCCTGCGCCATGACACCGCTGGTAAGGCGCGGGTGTGGCAGGTACGCAAGAATGGCCTTGGATTGATGCTGGGCATGAAGGGCGAACGGCGTCCCACTCCTTTCATCGAGGACGCCTGTGTCCCCACCCAGGTACTCGCCGAATATGTGGGGCGGGTCCTCGATTTCTGCAAGAGCCTGGATGTCCCGGTGGCGTTGTATGCCCATGTCAGCGTGGGCGTGATCCATATCCGCCCGGTTCTCGACCTGCGCACCCAACGCGACATCGACCTGATGAAGAAGATCTCACAACAGGCCTTCGAGTTCGTGCGGGAGTATGGCGGCTCTTGGTCGAGTGAGCATGGCGATGGCCTGGTGCGCAGTTGTTACATGGAGGCCTTCTATGGCCCACAGCTGTATGGAGCCTTCAAGGAGCTCAAACGAGTCTTCGATCCAGAGTGGCTGATGAACCCAGGGAAGATTGTTGAAGCTTTACCGATGGATCAGAACCTGCGTTATGGCCCCAACTACCGCACCGACACCTTCCCAACCCACTACCATTTCCGCGAGGATGGCAGCTTCGCGGCGGCGGTCGAACTGTGCACCGGGGTCGGTACTTGCCGGAAAACCCTTATCGGCACCATGTGCCCCAGCTACCAGGCCACCCTGGACGAGGAACACAGCACACGTGGAAGAGCTAATGCCCTGCGTCTAGCGATGACCGGGCAATTCGGGTCCGAGGGGATGACCAGCCAGCGGGTGTTCGAGGTGCTGGACCTGTGCCTCTCCTGCAAGGGATGCAAATCCGAGTGCCCCAGCAATGTCGACATGGCACGCCTCAAGAGCGAGTTCCTGCAGCGCTACCATGATAAACATGGCCTTTCCATGCGCGACCGGATGATCGCCACCTCGGCGGATTATGCCCCCATCTTCGCGGGCTGGCTGGCCCCAGTGGTGAACTGGGTCCAGGACACCAGCCTGTTCAAGAAGACTCTGGAGACCTGGGCTGGAATCGACCAACGGAGCAGTCTGCCCAAGTACACCTCAAAACCATTTCATAAGTGGTATGAGAAACGGAAACAGAGCCACCTGAAGGTTGAACAACATACAAAGGTCGTGCTCTTCGATGACACCTATCTCAATTATTATGAGCCGCACATCGGACGTTCGGCGGTGGAGCTGCTGGAGTCCTGCGGGTATAGCGTGATCCTGGCACGGGCGGGTTGCTGCCAACGTCCACGCATTTCGCATGGATTCCTACGCGAGGCCAAGCGGGAGGGCGAACGCACCCTGCGGGCCCTGGATGCCTACATCAAGGCGGGACTGAAGGTGGTGGTGTGCGAACCGAGCTGTGCCTCGGCGCTCACCGATGACCTGCCGGACCTGATCGAGGACACCGCGCTCGGACAGCGGATCAAAGAGAATGTGATGATGATCGATGTGTTCCTCGAAAAGGAATTCGCGGCGGGAAATATCCAGACTGGCTTGCGTTCGACGATCAAGAAGATTCTCCTGCATGGCCACTGCCACCAAAAGTCACTGTATGGAACTGCCTCAATGAAGATGCTTTGGTCCAAAGTGGAGGGACTTGAGTTCTCCGAGACCGATGCTGGGTGTTGTGGCATGGCGGGTTCATTCGGGTATGAAAAGGAGCACCATGAACTCTCGCTAAAGGTGGGCGGGAACAAACTCTTCCCGGCGGTTGAGAACCGTGGCGAGGGCACCGAGGTGGTGGCTTGCGGCTTCAGTTGCCGTCACCAGCTCGCTGACGCCACTGGGGTGAAGGCGCTGCACTGGGTAGAGACGATCCGGGGTGGGGCGTAGGGCACATGTTTGGAGTTCAACCTTTAGGTTGCCCGGGCACGCTGAAGCATGAACTCCAAACGGGGACACGCTGAAGCGTGAACTCCAAACCCGCTACTCGGCCTCGAAGGTCTCGCGCATGTCATTGAGGTGCAGGCCAGGTTTGGCGACCACACGGAGTTTGGCGTCATGAAGACGCGAGAGTTCCTCCAGGCGGTCCGAGTGACTGGTGTTGATCTCCTCGGCCAGAGCGGGATGGACATGCAGGGTGATCTGGTCGCGGGGATCCTCCAGGAGCAGTTCCTCCAGGCGGCGCATGATGCGTGTCACCATGGTCTCCTCGGAGAGGATGATCCCCTCCCCGTGGCAATAGGGGCATATCCGCGAGAGGCTTTTAGGAATTGACTTGCGGACTCTCTTGCGGGTCAGTTGCACCAGGCCCAGTTCGGTGAGCGAGAAGAGGGTTGGGTGCGAGCGGTCGCTGGCGAGCGAAGCTTTGAACTGCTCAAGAAGAGCTTTCTGATTGAGCGGCGAAAGTAAATCGATGAAGTCAATGATGATGATCCCGCCAATGTCGCGCAGACGCAGTTGGCGGGCGATCTCGCGGGTGGCTTCGAGGTTAGTGGCGAAGGCGGTTTCCTCCAGGCTGCCGCGTCCCAGATCACGCCCGGTGTTGACATCGATGACTGTCAACGCCTCGGTCTCATCGATGACCAGATACCCGCCGCTCTTGAGCCAGACCCTCCTCTGTAATAGGCGCTCGATTTCGGCATCGATTCCCCGCGCGCGGAAGAGCGGAATCGGTTCCCGGTACTGATGTACACGTAGCCCCAGACCTGGGAGGATGCGGGAAACATAACCCTTCATGCGCCGGCAGATTTCCTCTCCCTCGACCATGATCTCCTCGGTATTGGAGGTGCAAAAGTCGCGGACAACCTGGTAGAGCAGACCCTCCTCCTCATACACCAGCGTGGCCGGATGAGCATTCTCCGATTCGGCCAGGATCTGTTCCCAGCGCACCTTGAGGAGTTCGAACTCGCGTTGGAGCTCCTCGGCGGTTACCCCCTCGGAGGCGGTGCGTAGGATGATTCCATAATGTTCTCCCACCAGGCCTTTACCGATTTCGAGAAGGCGCAAGCGCTCGGTCTCATCCGCGATACGCCGTGAGATGGCCACATGGTTGGAGGTTGGAAAGAAGACCAGGTAGCGTCCGGGCAGCGAGATATGCGCGGTCACCCGGCAACCCTTCTGACCGAGGGGCTCCTTTTCCATCTGGACCAGGATCGACTGCCCCTCGGAGAGGTAATCACCAATGCGTATGTGGGGTGGGAGGTGACGGTTCTCGGGAAGCGAGGGAAGCACCTCTTCAGCAGACACAGTCTCACCATTCAAGGTCTGACCCAATTCGCCGTCTCTCTCTGAATCCCAAAAGTTCACTGACTTGGGAACCAGATCGTGGACATGCAGAAAGGCATTACGTCCAATGCCGATGTCGACAAAGGCCGCCTCCAGGCCGGGGATCACCGAGGAAACCTCGCCCTTGTAAATGTTCCCGATCAGATTCTTTTGGCCACTCGGCTGGATGAAGAGTTCAGAAAGTTGTTCGTTTTCAAGAACCCCGATACGGGTTTCATAGGGGTCCTGGGAGACAAGAATTCGTGAAGAAGCCATGGGGAGAGATTATACACAGGAGAGGGACAGTGACAGCAGGGGAAGGCTGGCACCAAACGATTTCTACTGATCATTTTGCTCCCAAAAAAGAAGCAGATATTTACATTGCATAAATCAAAACGCAGGATTAGTCTTCCGTATACGCCATGGATCATTTGTTGGCTCAGGTCACCTTTGGGGTATCAAGGATTCTGCACATGCAGACAAAGTTGCAGGCTGAAGAGATTCCTGGTCCATTCCACCCGAAACCGTTGAAGAGAGTTGGATTTCTAAGGCGATTGATCGGTTCATATCCGAAGATCAACGCTCTTCTTGAATTGAATAACATGCTTGCATCCCGTAAACGTTATACTGAGATTTCCCTTGAGTTGGTAGATATCCTTAACCAAGAATACCGAATTGATCTACGAAAGAGATTCGCAAGTGACCTGTTATCTCTTTACAAATCCTCACTGCGTCACTGTCTTAACCGAAGGCAACTATCAGATGAGGAGTTGGAGGATCTCGTCCACCTCGTAAAGATGTTTGGAATAACATCGACGATCCATGAGAATCTGTTGTCTGAATGGAAGTGTCAGGAAGATGTTTCTCAGTCAACAGCCATAGACTCAGAAAGCATCTTCCTAAACAATCTATCTGCTAGAGTCAGAGCTGAATCACCGGAAGACCACCGATCAACTCAGAAAGAAGAAGTAGCACAAAGGCCTGAGATTCACCCGGTGAAGTCATACACATGGCTAATAGTCCCGACCATTGCACCAGGTGGAACACAAGCGGTTGCAGGTGAAGGCCACTATCAACCAGCACTACTGCAAGTATGTGGGGGAAGAACCGAAAATGGCACGGTAAGATCCTATGCCACAGGCCATCTCGTACGTGAGCCACAAAATCGATATGACAAGAATGCAGTCCGAGTGGATATTGGCGGAAAAGTTGTGAGCTATCTCCCAGCCAAGGATGCAAAGAGATTCCATCCGATAATCCAAGACATCAATAAAAATGGGAAACCAGCCACATGCCGGATACGCTTTACTGGCGGTTGGGATCGCGGAGATGAGGACACCGGTTTTGTGGGGATAGAGTTGGATGTTGACCCACGCATTATCCCGATGCGTGACGAGATACCATTCCTTCCTCAGGACAGATCGGTTCAGGTAGTGGGTGAGCAATGCTGTCAAGAGTGGTTGGAGTCAGTAATACAAGGAAAAAAGAAACACTGTCTGACAGCTTTGCTTAGCGAGTGTTCCTCTTATCCTGAAAAGGTCGAAGAAGGGGGCACTTTCATATTGGTAACAAGTGGAAAAACCAGAATTGGTGGCCTGCAGACCAGAATGGAAACACAGTATTTACCTCTCCTCCAAGCCCTTATCTCGACCGGGTGCCCGGCAACCTGTCGGGCGGAGATCTGGCGTGCCAAGAAGCGTCTCGAAGTAACCTTATTTCTTCCCGAGCCTGATATATGCCTGAAGTAGTATGAGGCTGACTCGATCTGAAAACATTCCTTCAAGTCAAGCACATGATAACCATTTGTTCACTTAGTCAGTTTTCATGGGTTGTGAATCTTACGTAAAGAAAGTAAATTCCTGGGCTTGTGAGGGGTAGCGGCGAGAAGTGGGGCCGCGCAAAAGGGATTCATTCATCCATTCGCCGCCTGAGGGGGGGGAGATCAAGGGGTGTTCAGGCGAGTGTTCTTGTTGGGGTTCGGGTTCGTTATGGTCTGCGGGGTGGGGGGCGCTGCAGTGGTCCTCTATCACCGTTGGCGGTCCGCCTGTTTGCTTGAGGAAGCGGATGCGAAGGCCCTGACCTCCACCTGTCTTCACCAATTCACCCAACAAAAAGATTCCATCCTGCCTCCAAATCAATGGAACTGGAATCTGATGACCAGGACATGGCTCCAGGAATTCCAGGAGCCACGTGGATTCACGCTCATGGATTCAGTCGGGGGGACAATCGCCTATAGCACGGGTGAGATGTCCACGGCCTGGAATCCAGTTGTGAATGATCCCGGTGACCGGAATCCGCACTGGATCACCCTGGGAACGGGGGAACGATTCTGGACCGCGCTCCCCTCGCCCGAAACCGACCCGCGCTTCCGGCTATGGATCGCCTTTGGACCACCCGACTCCTTCAACCAGTATCTCAGCCAACGTGGCCATTCACTCGGGGCTGAGGCATTAGTACTGCTGATTGCCTTCCTTCTGTTCTACCGCACTCTGGGGACACCAACCCGTTTTCTCATGCCACTGGTCGTGATCCTCCAGCGTTCACTGGAGCGCGCGGATACCCCCTTGCGGATCGACTCTACCTCAGTGCCAGGGGAGTTTGCTCCACTGGCGAAGACCCTATCCCTGCTCCTTGAGGCCCGGCAGCAAGATTACCAGGAGAAGATAGAGCTCTACCAGAAAGTCGATTATTTCAACCATCAGAAAAACCATGCCTCCTCGTTGTTCAACCACCTGCAGAAGCTCCGCATGGATGAACAGAGTTCAGTAGAAAAAGTACAAGCGGCGCTCTTGGAGGCGAATCGCGAGCCCACGTTGATCCTGGACCAGAACCGCCGCATCTTAATGATGAACGAGAGCGCCCGCAGGATCCTGGCCTTGGGCGGCCAGACCGGCGCCCCCCTACGTCACCCCGACCTCGAAGCAATTTTGAACCAGGAGATGCAACAGACAACTCGCGGAACAACCTACCGGTTGTCAACCGCTGACCTGCTCCTGGGGAAAACCGTCAACTGGCGCGTACGCATTATCAGCCAGGTGGATTGGCGTGAATCCGGGCAGGTTCAGACCATCGTCGTGTATCTGACTCAAGAGAGTCCGGACACCACTTCACGCGATACACGGAAAGACCGGAATCTCTTTTCATGGTTCGGGGAGGCTTTGGAGGAGTCCTGGTCAACGGGAGCTCGCCCGCCCCACCAGCTGAGCGAGCGGGAGATACTCAATACGGAAAGCCTCCTCCGGGCGCTGGCCAACTACCAACCTTGTTTCACAGAGGCCAGTCTATTACTGACCAGCCTGGGGGCCACGGCGCGTACCGGCGAGATTCCGGGCGCGGGCGCATGGAGCGCATGTGGTTCTCCCACCATTTGGAAGGCCTTTTGTGCCTGGCTGGGTTCTCTACTGGAGACGATGGAGGGTGGAAAAATCGAGCCCCTCTTCCAAGGTCCACGCGAGAGAGCTCTACGGATCGAATGGCACTCTCACTCTCCCCTGCCCTTTAATGCCTGGTTCGTCGATGGGGAAACACCCTCCATCCGGTTCCGGCATGAATTGCTCGAACAAACACTCAAGCGCCTCCAGTCCAGTCTGATCTGGCATCCTACCGCGCCCGAAACTGTAATTCTCAAAATCAGCGCCAGACAAGAGCATTCCAGCGAGGTTTCATCGCACGCCACCCCCGCATAGGCCAGCCCGCCCTTCACCAGAGGTTGTCTCTGTATCACAATACTACCCTTTGCCACCGGTCACTCCGGAGCTTAATCGGGAGAAAATGGAATCCATGAAGACAGAACTGATCGAAACCAGCCCGGAATTTCTCCGGCATGAACGGATGCCCGTGTCGATATTCACCGACCATGAACAACTCAGCCTGCGTGTTGCCCAAGAGACCGCGCGGCTCATACAGGAAAAGGCCGCTCAAGGCCAACGGACAGTCCTTGGCCTGATCACGGGAACCATGATCGTCGGCGTCTACCGCGAATGGATCCGGATGAACCGGGAGGAGAAGCTGGATTTCCGCAACGTGGTGGTCTTCAACCTGGGCGAATACTTCCCCATCTCTCCCGATGGGCTTCAGAGCAACGCCCGCTTCCTGCGTGAGAACCTGCTCAGCCATATCAACATCCCGGATGACCAAGTCCACCTGTTGCATGGTGATATGCCCAAATCCCAAGTCGAGAAGGCATGCAAGGAATTTGAACGCGCAATCCGCACCGCGGGGGGCATCGATATCCAGTTGCTCGAAGCCGGCCGCATGGGGCATATCGGATTTAACGAGCCCGGTACACTTCCCGCCACACGCACACGATTGGTGACCCTTGATGAGGCGACACGCAAGGAAGCCGCGGCCGATTTCTTCTCCGAGGATAATGTACCCGAGTTCGCCATCACCATGGGAATGGGCACTCTCATGGAAGCCAAGCGCATCTATGGCGTGGCAATAGGCGAGGGAAAGGCTTCGCTGGTCAAGAAGATTGTCGAGGAAGACGCCACCTCCTCGGTTCCGGCCTCGTATCTGCAAGGCCACCCAGCCGCCACCCTGATGGTTGATGTAGGCGCCGCCGGTTCACTGACCCGCATCCACAAACCTTGGGTTCTGGGCGATGTCACTTGGACCCCCGAACTCGAATACCGTGCTGTGATTCAGTTGTCCGAGGAGACCGGCAACGCGCTCAGTAAACTTGAGAACACCGATTACAACCGTTCCCACATGACCAGCCTGTTGCGGGCCGCCGGGCCGCCCGACGTAATCAACGCGCGTGTGGCCCACAAGCTTATGGAGCGCATCTGGAATACAAACAACTTCTTCGAGAAGAAGCGCGTGCTGATTTTCTCTCCGCATCCCGACGATGATGTCATCTGCATGGGCGGGACCGTGCAGAAGATGGTGGAGCGCCACAATCGTATCGATGCTTGCTACATGACCAGCGGGAACCTGGCGGTCTTCGATCAGGATGCCCTGCGGCACTTGGAGTTCATCCAGCGCATCGGTGAGTCCTTTGGACTGAAAGACGCCAAGGTGCTCAAGGAGATCTCCGAGCTGATGCAGGTACTCCACAAGAAGAATGTCGGGGAGATGGATTCACCAGCAGTCCAGGATGTCAAACGGATTATCCGCGAGTCCGAGGCCATCGCCGCCGTGGAGACACTCGGCATTGGACATGAGCACACCCATTTCCTGAATCTGCCCTTCTACCAGACCGGAAAAGTCAAGAAAGACCCGATCAGCGAGGAGGATGTGCGTATCGTGCTGGATCTGCTGCGGAAGATCAAACCGGAGTATATCTTCGTGGCTGGCGACATGACCGATCCCCATGGCACTCACCGGATGTGCAAACAAGCCATCGACCAAGCCCTGCAGCGTCTCAAACCCGATCACCGTCCCAAGGTGTGGCTCTACCGGGGGGCCTGGCAGGAATGGGAAATCCACCTCGTGGATGTCTTTGTCCCCCTCTCCAAGGCCGAAGCGAAAAGGAAGACCCTCTCGATCTTCAAGCACGAAAGCCAAAAGGACCGTGCTGTCTTCCCCGGACCCTATGATGACCGTGAGTTCTGGCAACGCGCGGAGGACCGCAACAAGGGCACCGCCAAGGCGCTTGACCGTTTGGGATTGCAGGAGTTCTTCGCCACCGAGGCCTTTGTCTTCGAGGAGATTCCATGAACATAGCACCTCCCGCAATCCGGCCGGTGCTGGTCATGGATTCAGTAACTTGGGGACCGGAATATGATCCGGCCCATCCCTTGTATGATGTGGGTGGGTGGTTCCGCACAGCTTTCGAAGAGGCCGCTCCCGCGTATGAGCCCATTCCAGTCGCCGTTCAACATTCCTCCCAGTTGCCGGAGGATACATCGAGCTTCTGGCCTGACTGGGAGGAATACTCCGCGCTCGTGTTGGCTGGCTCCCCCTCCGCCGCCTATGACAGTGATGAGTGGATCGCACGGTTAAAGGAACTGATCCATGAGGCGGCAGAACGTTCGATTCCCACTCTGGGTATCTGTTTTGGATCACAGATCATCGCCTCTACACTAGGGGGAGAGGTCCAACCCAATCCAAGGGGTTGGGAACTCGGGAACCATGCGGTCCATCTAACCCCAGAGGGTTTCCAGGATCCTCTCTTCGAGAACTTCCCGGAGACTTTCGAGGTCATGGAATCTCATCAGGATCTGGTCACTATCCTGCCCCCAGGCGCGTTCCTGCTGGCCACCAATGACCACTCCCCCGTACAGGCCTATGGCATCGGTGAAAACATCAGAGCCGTCCAGTTCCACCCGGAGCTCGGGCCGGAGCATCTGAATTTTATTCTGCCTCCCCGCCAGGAACGGATCGAGAAGAGCACGGGTATCGATGTCCAGGAGGTCATGGCTAACCTTCGTCCCACTCCCATCGCGCTCAGGATATTCAGAAATTTTCTGGAACACTTTGTCATACGAAGGTGGGCGGGAACCGGGGGCGGCAGCATTCAGTGGTGAAAAAAGGGAGTGAATCCGAAGGCCTTGCTCATGATTTACAACAGACCCAAGTGAACTCCAAAACTGTTTCGCCACTGAGGGAAAAAGCCACGCGAGAAGTCTTCCCGGAAAAAGGACAACCGGTAAACCCCTTAAAAAAATAATGCTTGCCCGGTAAAAAAACAGTAGAATCTTTCTTTACTGTCATGGACTCAAAACAAACCCTTGGCACCATTCTTTTGGTCGTGCTGTTCATCCTTGGAACCTATTCCTTGACAGGAAAACCGAGTGAGTCCAAGGACGGGCGGATGATCCTCAATTTGTGGCACCCCTGGGGCGGGCCACAGGGGGAGGAGTTCCGGAATTTTATCCATCGCTATAACAACACGAACCAGGGCGCGTATGTCGATGCCCTGTTTACTCCTAATGATCTTTCCGCCAACCAGAAGTTCTTCCTGTCAGTGGCGGGTGGTTCGCCGCCCGAGATCATCTTTGTCGATGGTCCTCAGGTCGCCGAATGGGCGGCACGGGGCGCGCTCGAACCCCTCGATGACCTCATGAAGGAGTCTGGCATCTCGAATGATGAGTTCTGGGAGCCTTGCGCCAAACAATGCCAATACCGTGGGAAAACCTTCGCCCTGACCTATTGCGCGGATCCTAACTTCGCACTGGCCTGGAACAAAGACCTTTTCCGCGCTAATGGACTGGATCCCGAAAAAGGCCCCCGGACCATTGCGGAAATGGATGAGATGGCCGCCAAACTCACCCATGTGGATACCAATGGTGATATCTTGACCATCGGCTTGATCCCCTGGCTGGTTTATGGCAGTGACAACGCCATCTTCACCTGGGGGTGGTGTTTTGGGGCCGAGTTCTTTGATCCCCTCACCAACAAGATCACTTGCAACACTCCCAAGGTTCTCGACACACTCAACTGGATGAACTCCTATGCGGGAAAATATGGAATGGTGAAGGTCACCGCCTTTGCTTCCTCTCAACAAGGATTTGGCACGGGACCACTCGATCCTTTCTTGACAGGGAAGGTCGGTTTCCTCCCCATACATTTGTCGGTCGTCAGGATGTACGCCAAATACAATCCCGATCTCGACTATGGTCTTGGACCTATGCCGGGAATAACCGGGGAAGACTACGGGGCGGGCTCCTGGGTGGGAGGTTGGGGGATTGGGATTCCTCGCGGGAGCACACATCCCAAGGAGTCTTTCGAGTTTATCAAATGGCTTTGTATGTCTGATGAGGGAACCCGTTTGAGTTATATAACAAGCGGCGCATTCCCAGGATACATCCAAGCCGCGGTGCTCCAGGATATTGAAAAAGAATCGAAGAAGGCGATCTTCCTGGACATTCTGCGCCATGCCAAGCATCAACGCCCAGTAATCCCCGCACAGGCTTACTACATGGGCAAAATGCGGCTCGCTGTCGAGTACACTCTGAATGGACGCCGTACTCCCGAGCAAGCCCTCCAGGAGGCTCAAGAACTCACCCAGAGAGAGCTCGAACGGGTTGAAAGTCAGTATACCGCCTCACAGCTAAAGAGACCCTCATGAAAAGAAGCCAATCCGATTTCTGGGCTGGGACTCTGTTCATATCCCCTTACCTGGTGGGATTGGTGATGTTCGCCATCTACCCCATCGGGATGTCCTTTTATTACAGTTTCACCCGTTATGACATCTTCTCGGAACCGGAATGGATCGGATGGGCCAACTATCTTGAATTGCTCACGGATCAGTCTTACTGGACTTCGATCTACAACACTCTCTATTACACCTTCATCTCAGTCCCTCTGGGCATATTAACCGCCCTCTCATTGGCGCTCTTACTCAATGTGAAGGTGAAGGGACAATCTGTTTTCAGAACAATTTACTTCCTCCCATCAATCACACCGATGGTAGCAGCCTCACTGTTATGGTTGTGGATCTTCAACGCCCGGTTTGGACTCTTAAACTCAATGATTAAACCGGTAATGGATGTCCTGAACAGTAACCTTGGGTCGAATCTCTCTCCCCCCGGCTGGCTGGCGGATCTTTTCTGGGCGAAACCGGCACTCATCCTCATGAGCCTCTGGGGAGTGGGAGGAACCATGGTACTATATCTAGCGGCGCTTCAGGATGTTCCTCAATCCCTGTATGAGGTCGCTGAACTGGATGGCGCTGGTCCAGCCCGGAAATTCTTTACCGTTACCTTACCCATGATTTCACCAGTGCTTTTCTTCACGCTGGTGATGGGATTAATCGCGGCTTTTCAGGTGTTCCTCCAGGCTTATGTCATGACCATAGGCGGTCCGGCGGATGCCACCACCTTCTACTGCCTCTATTTATTCAATAACGGATTCCTCTACTTCCGTCTGGGATATGCCTCGGCCATGGCATGGATTCTATTCCTCCTCGTCATTGTTGTGACCTATCTTGTGTTCAAGACCACAGGGAGGTTTGTTTATTATGAGGGGGGGGAATCATCTTGAGACCGCGTGACTGGACCAGTGTCATCCTGGTCTATGCCGCTCTCTTGGTTTTATCGGTGATCTTCGCCTTCCCGATGGTGTGGCTGCTGGTCACCGCCCTGAAACCCGAGGCTCTCATTTTCCGGTACCCCCCGGTGTGGATTTTCCAGCCAGAGTTGACCCACCTCAAAACAGTTCTCTTGGGGGATGTTTTCCACTTCAGAACCTATCTGATGAACAGTTTGTTTGTCTGCGAGATGACAATTGTGGGAACGCTTCTCTCGTGTTCATTAGCGGCATATAGCCTGGCGCATATCCAGTGGCGGTTCCGTCAGCCACTCTTCGTACTCATGCTCGCTACCATGATGCTCCCCGCACAAGTAACAATGATCCCGGTGTTCGTACTCTTTAAGCAGCTGGGCTGGTTGAATTCCTTCCTGCCGCTGATTGTACCCGCTTTTTTGGGCAGCCCTTTCTTCATCTTCTTGCTCAGGCAGTTTTTTATGACTGTCCCCAAGGACCTGTTGGATGCGGCCACAGTCGATGGCTGCGGCCATCTGCGTATCTGGTGGCTGATCATGATCCCGCTATCCAAACCTGCCTTGGCAACAGTGGGATTGTTTGCCTTCCTGGGAGCCTGGAATGATTTCATGGGACCCTTGATCTACTTGCAGGATGAGAACCAATACACCCTGTCTCTGGCTCTGGCGATGTTCAAAAACCAGTATGAAGTCCAATACGGCCCGATGATGGCGGCCAGCGCGATCATGACCCTGCCGATCATCATCCTCTTCTTCTTCACCCAGAGGACCTTCATTCAGGGAGTTAAAATGACAGGGTTGAAGGGGTAACCTCACCCCCTTCCCCCTCTCCCACAGGGCGAGGAGGAAGGGCTCTCCTCTTCTCTTAAGGGAAGTGGGGGCAAAGGGGATTAGGTCTTCTTCTTATACACCGCGACATAGGGTACGGCCCACTCAATACCCTCATAAGCCCCAATGCGTTCGTAGTGCTTCTTCACCCACTTCCATTCTTCATTGCCAGGGCCATGCTTGGCCATGGTTACAAAATAATCGGGCGATTCATCCTCGATGATGGCCTTGGAGAGGCGGAACCGGCCACCATTATCCGGATGGGCACGGTGGAAGGCGGCGACATGCGGAGTGGCGATTGCGGAAACATCCACCATATACGCATCCGGCAGGCTGTAGCCGATTAGCCCAAGATCATGAACCAGGACTTTGTAGTGCCCGCCCACAGGGGGATGATCACGCAGGTCATTATGAATCGACTGAAGACAGATGCGATGCCCCTTCTCGCGTTCATGGTCAATCAAGACTCTCCCCAGCCAGGCTACTTTGTTCTCCGGCCAGGAATCCAACGCAATCAGGGAACCCCCTATTAGCATCACTATCAGGAAATAACACACCCCATAGCCCAGCCGGATCACACGGAGGCTGGCTTTGGGAATGATGCCAGTCAGGAGAAAGCCACCCGCCACAAGCCCCAGGCAGATGCCCACGCTCTGTTGACAGTAGTACCAGCTGAAAAGCGGGACGGATATAAGCTGAGCGATCAGTGTATAGACCAACGCATACGCGGGAAGCACCCAGGCGGGATTACGCCGCCGGAAGAGTAATATGGCTGCAGCAAGCACCAATCCTGAGAAGACCACGGCTCGAGGAACATTCTGCAAAGTCTCCTGATGCAGGCTCTTGAAGTACAGGCTTCCCCAGTAATCCACAATTTCCGCAAACCGGCCGGCATCCCAGGTGATTCCATTGGAATAGGTGTCAAACTTGCCTTTCAAAGATGATGGGAGAATCCCACCGTTATAAAAAGCGGTTGTAAACAGAGTCCACAGAGCAAAGGGGATCAAGGTTATCCCAAGCCGCCGTTTGGTTCCCTTGACCCCATAATCGGCGATGGCGCACAACAGGACCGCTAAAAGCCCCTCTGGCCGTACCAGGCAAAGCAAAGCCCCCGTGGCCACCTGGAACCACCTCTTGCCCAACTGTTGAAAAAGCACGGTGAGGGTGAAAAGGAGGTGAAAAAGTGGGATTTCCATCCCCGAGGGAGCACATAGAGCCACATCGGGGCAGACCACATATAACAGGGCGGCCAGTAGACCCGGGACAAGACTCAGCCCCGTTCCCAGGGCGATCAACAAGATGACACCCGGAACAAATGAGTCGAGGCATACACCCAGCATCCGCCCCGCTCCAGGTAGCTGTCCGCTGAGAGGAGCAAGCACCAAAGTCCACAGTGGCGTGGTAGTAGCGATGGCCTTCCCGCCCTTATAGACAGGTGGATCCTCGATGTCGTTGTAACCCCACCCCTTGCCCTCCCACAGGCGCTCCGCCTGCCGGAAGGTGATATAGGCATCATCAATCGGCTCGCGTTCCAGGGAGATGCGAATTCCAAAGGCCGCCAGATACAGAGCGAAGAATAACACGGGCCATAGGCGCGGCCATGGAGCTCGTGAAACCGGAGGGGATGTGTTAATTGGAGTTTGCATCATGGGGAGTGCTCAACAAGGATTATGCCGGGGAGTGAAGCGACAGGGGAGAGGGTTGGGTTCGTAATACCCTATTGACCACTGGAACGACACTGGAACGAGCATCCCTTCTCCTTCGAAAATGGCTGCTTGATCTGCCTATTTTCATCACTCGTTGTGACCG
>CAYRBI010000139.1:0-16415 GCA_964422415.1 uncultured bacterium
TGAATCACCCAGTATCACCTTCCACAAACGTCTTCGCGGAACCTCTCCAGCCAACTCTCTCTTGGGTTGGGGAGAAGTATCTGGTGGGTATTTCAACTAATCCCCATATCTACAAGGTTGAAAAGGCGGATTGCCTCTTGCATGTTGAGCCAGTGAAAGACTCATCCACCCGTGAGTTCTTCTCCTCCAAAGTTTATTCAGTGTTCACCACATCCGATGAGCTGGGAACTGTCTCGCGGGATGGTGTTCTGGCCTTGATGGATCCTTCGGGGGAGAAGAACCGCCGGCAAATGGATCTTCCCGAATGCGATACGGAAGCTCCCCCGGGTACAATCCTTGCCACCTCCTCGGGACAGCTCCTTTATCCGGCCCGGAAAAATGATGGTACACATTATCTAAAACTCTTATCCCTCACCACCTTAAAGGTGATACAGGATTCCGAGCGCCTACCCTTCGTTCTCCGCCAGGTGGTGCAGGTCGAGGAGGGCTTCCTTTTACTGGGAGAACATGAAGTGGCCTTCATCGATGAGGTGGATCTGACGGTCATCTGGACCTATCCACTCGGCTCCAGGGTCCCGGTTGCGCTCGATGCTCATCTCTCCCAAGTGGCCTTGTTGGTTCACGATGAGGAGGCGGGAGATACAGTCCTTGTGCTGGGTAAGAACTCCGGAGCTGATCTGTGGGATCTATCTCCGGGCGAACATGACCTTAAAAAGATCCAGAGCCTAATCTTCAATGTGGACTGGACCCTTCTGCTCGGACAAGACAAGGCCGGAAAGGCCGTGCTCAAACTCTGCTAACCCCTCATCGATCGAACTCCTCACGCCGTGCGAGACCGAGAGTCCCCACTCCGAGTGCCACGCATGATCCCGCCAAGCAGAACATACTCCATCCCAGGCCCAATCTCCAACTAGGGGGATGCACCTTTGAAAAGGACCAATTCCCCCAATCCCACAGCCGGTCCCCCATCGCCGTCATCGCTGGTTGTGTGATCAAGCCGATATAGAGAACACAGAAAACCAGTGCAGTGAGCATGTACAGAACTCCCCCCGGCCCCAGTGAGATCTCTAGATGGTGTTCATAACGGAATCTGGGGAGCACAGCCCCAAATCCCACTGCTAACGCGGAAAGGAAGAATGTGGCCGCAAGCGACATGAGCAATGAGGAGGCCAGGGTTGTCCTCTCGAAATCAAGGATCCAAAAAGAAAGCAGGGTCAAAACCAGGGTCAGGAACATAAGTGGCATTGTCAGAAAGAGAAACTTGAGGAGCACCAGTCTCCACACAGGGTAGGGCGAGACTCTCACCAGCCAGAGCGCGGGTCCCTCCCAACTGATTGAGGGGAATAGGTAGCGTGCCCCAATCGCCGCCTGGATGAAGGCGATCATGAACAGATTGAGAAGGTAATAAACCTCACGGAACTGGTCCCGGAAGGGAAGCATCTGCATGTTCAGGAGGTAGAATCCGATCAGGGGGATCATCATCACCAGCTGACTCCAACGCGAAAGATCCCGGGTGAAGACCTTGATTTCCTTGAGGGCCATGGCGGAATCCGGACGGTGTAAGCCAGGCAGTAAGAACAGTCCGAAACGCAGCCAAGTCATTCCTCCAATTGGTTTTCGCGAAACTCCATACGACCGTGACCAAGTGCTACGCAGGAGGGGAACCGCAAGGAGACAGGAACCAACGAAGAGAAAAGCGGAACCAATCAACAAACGTAGGAGGTAGGTGTCAGTCCTTCCCCCATCGCCCCCTGGCAGCATGGAGTCGATGGCATTGACCAGCCAGCTGCTGGGAACCCAGGACCAATCTGGCAATCGGAACTCAGAGGCCCAGCGGATTAGTTGGCCGGGTCTTCCCGCGTTGAAGAAAACCGCCTCAACCCGTGTCATCCGGAAAGCGAACAATCCCAACACTGTGGCCACCAATCCCAGAGCCACTAGCCCTTGTTGAAGCCGCTGGGTGGGAAAAATCCGCGCGAGTACAAGCATCCCTGGCACTGCCACGGCACAGGGCATCATGAGAAACAAGGCCAGCAGGAGATGGATCCACAGGTAATATCCCCAGGGCGCACCTCGCGCAAACCCATAGGTCACAAGGACAGGAATCACAAAGACCGCGAGGACCGCCGAGGACCGGACCAGGGTTTCAATCAATTTATGGACATACAGCGACGGCGTGGAGACCGGCCAGACAAGTAACACCTTCATATCATTGGAGGTGAGGTAAACCGAGATGGACGTAATCAAATTGGAGTAGATCAGCATCGCACCGAATACCAGGAAGACGAGTTGAAGAAGCTCCAGGGACAAAGCTCTCGAAACTGGAAACAAGGAGGGATCCGTCCGGTTGAACAAGAAGTCAAAGATACGGAAGAAAAACAGGGTTTCCAGTATCAGGAACACAAGGGCCGAGGTGCACAGAATGGCCGGTTTAAACAGATTACCCTTCCACAAAGAACTTACCGACCGGTGGGCGAGTAGGAGCCTCAGGTGAGATAGGGGAAAATCCCTGCGCATGAGGACATCTTACCCTCCCAGAGATGTGGGGAGAATGGTGGTTTGGGTTGCCGATAGGGGGGGCATCTCTTATTCTTAGTGCTTGCTGAACAAAGGAGATAAGACCATGCCGATCCCCCAACTTCCACGTGCCGCAATGATTGTGGAGGGAATACTTCTGGTAGTGATCACCCTGGTGGTGCTGTCCTGTTCCAATCCTCAACCGCCCCAGCCGTCACAACCGGTTTCACAACCACAACCGGTTCAGCAACCTCCCAAGGTTCAGCAAGACCAGCCCGGGCAACAGGCCATCGTATCGGAGCAAGAGGTACCCGACATTACTTCACCAGCTCAAGTTTCCACCCAATCCACGGATATCCTCAAGATCGAGGAGGGTGGACTTGTCCTGAAGAATCCTCCCGCGAATCCTGCCATCGGTCAATCGACTAAGACCATTCAACTCAAAGACCCTGTCCAGGGTATGGAGAAAGAACTGGATGGTTGGATGGATGAGTCGTCAGGACTCAACCTGAAGTCAGTGAAATAACAGTCTCTTCACGAACGTAGGCCGTGAAGAAAAACCCACCTCTTCCTTTTTTTCCCACAAGGTTCTTGAAGGGGGCACATTTCCGTGCCCCCCCAAAAATCTACTCAACGAAGCCAGCAGGCTCTTCTAACTCAGTAAAGAATCCTTGACCGCCTTGGCGATACGGAACTTGACCACCTTCTTGGCCGGGATTTTGATAGCCTCTCCCGTGGAAGGATTGCGTCCCATCCGCTCGGGCCTATCCACAAGAACCAGCCTACCAAATCCTGGAAGGTTGAAGCCCTTCTCATTTTTCTTGGCTTCGCGATAGGCAATAGCAACCATTTGGTCGAGTACAGCAGCCACCTGGGGCTTCTTGAGCTGAGCGACCTCAGCAATCTCAGCGATCAACTGCGTCTTTGACATCGGCTTGTCGGATGCCTGCGCCATCTTGGGGGTCCCCTTTCTACCCAACAAAATCGGTGACAGGAAGGAGTCACACATCCCATCAATCACTGTCAAAACAGCGATTTACCCTATTTTCGCGGGTCGGTCAACCACAAATGCGGTTCTGGCCTCATGCCGTCTGGTTGGTATCCCTTCCATGGAATCCAAGAAAACCCAGTTTCGGGCTCTCCAGGGGCTCAAGGTTCATCTTGTGCCAGAAGGGTTAAGGCCTCCTCCATGCGGTCATGCGGATGCTTACCGGCATGGTTCTGACCATTAAAGAGAAGGCTGAAAACATAGATCTTGTCATTGCGTGAATGGACATATCCGGAGATACAAAAGACATCATCGATGAAGCCTGTCTTGGCGAAAACCTTTCCCAGTAGGAGTGGTGTGGTGAGACGTTTCCGGAGCGATCCTTCTTTTCCACCCGAAACAGCAAGGGTTTGTTTCCATTGAGGAAACCAGCCTTCATTCTGAATCTTAAGCAGGAGTTTTAAGGTGTCGCTTGCCGTCACACGGTCCAGGCGCGAGAGGCCCGAGCCATCCTCCATGTGAAAGGTGGTCGTGGAAATCCCCAGCGAAGTCAGATACTCACGTATCACTTGTTCACCTCCCGCCCATGAGCCCAATTTGGCGCGGCGGTAACCAAGTGTCTTGAGTAATGAATCCGCGAACAGGTTTTGCGAGTTTGTGTTGATGATTCGGGCAATCTCGGTAAGTGGCGGTGATTCGCTCCAGGCCAGAACCTTCCATCCACGCTGGGGAAGTCCCCCCGTTTCGTCAGCATCGAGAGCCTGGCCATCGACTTGGATTCCTTGACGTTGAAGGACCTCTTTGAAAGTGTTGATGAAAAAGAGCGTGGGATTTTTGATCGCGACAGTGACCTGGCTGGGGCCTGAGCCGGTGTAGATCCGTCCGGTAAGCTTGAAATCGTTAGAATCGAAAGGACGATTAAGGGACAAGCTGTTCTGCCCTTTCCCCTTTACGGTTACCGCGTTGTTAGTGATGGGAATGGAGTTTGTTTCAGGTAACTCACGGATAAGTGGCGGAGCGCCAGGTTGCGAGGGGTAGATTCCCACATCTAAACAACTGTCATTGAGGATCAACCCCCCCGAGGGCGCGGTATACCAGTCCAGATAGGCCTTATCTGGCCAACCCCGCCCCCAGTAATTTTCTTCGTAAACATCATCGAAACCGTATACATTGCCTGTGACACGGCGGATACCATTGCTGCGGAGGCGTTGCGCTAAACGCTCCAGACGCCCAGTGACATTTTTATCATCCGCTTCAAAACGTCCGCTGAAAGTTGGATCTCCACTGCCACGTACTAACAGGTCACCCTGCCAGATCCCTTGGCTATCCAAGTTGCCGCGTCCCACTACAGGGGTCCGGTAGCGGAAGTTGGTTCCCAAATACTTGAAAGCCGTGGTGGTGACATACACCTTCATGTTTGAGGCAGGCATCATGGGAGCATCCGCGCGGTGCTCGAAGATCATTCTTCCTGTTTTGGCCTCCGCGATGGCGACTCCCCAACTTTCATCCGGCTTGAAGATACTCTCGAGAGTGTCTTGGGCGGACTGTCCATAAAGTGGGCAAAAAGATAAAAACAGACCGGTGGAGATCGTATAAAAGCGAAGCCAGCGCCCCCCTGAGGCCTGAAAGGAAGTTGACATAATTGGAAAAGAGTAAGACACTCCCCCGAGTGGTTAAGCATGATTATTACTGGAAATCGGAGTCCTGACAAGCCACCCTGTGGCGGCTAGGATTTTGACACGGAAGGAACGTGCTCTGTTGCAGCGGATCGACGAGTCATTCAGCTTCGACCAGATCGTTCACAGCAGCCTGGTCATCCGGACCTTGATTGCTCTTGCAAAAAAGGTGTCTCCCACCGAGGCTATCATCCTCATCACGGGTGAGAGCGGTACCGGGAAGGAACTCTTTGCGCGCGCCATTCATACGGAAAGCCGCCGTGCGGATGGTCCCTTTGTGGCCATCAACTGCGCGGCCATGCCCGATAGCCTCCTTGAAGCCGAATTGTTTGGATATGAAAAAGGGGCCTTCACCGGAGCGATAGGAACCCGCAAAGGAAAATTCGAACAAGCCGACCATGGAACCCTTTTCCTGGATGAGATTGGCGACATGAGCCTTCAGGCTCAAGCTAAGATCCTACGGGCCATCCAGGATCATGCTGTTCAACGGGTTGGCGCGAACCAGTTGATTCAAGTCGACATCCGGATCTTGTGTGCCACCAACCGTAAATTACATGAGGAGGTCAGCCGCGGAACCTTCCGGCAGGATCTCTTTTTCCGTCTTAATGAAGTCAACATCGAGATCCCCCCCCTGCGTGACCGTGATGATGATCTTGGCCCCCTCATACGCCATTTTATTTCGATCTACAATGCGAAGTATGGTAAGGGCGTGAGGGGAATCTCGCCCGCTGCTTTTGAAGTCCTCAAACGTCACCCCTGGCCGGGCAACATCCGTGAACTCGAACATCTGATCCATCATTCGGTCCTGATGGCCGAGGGAGATACGATCTGGGTGGAACATCTTCCCAGCGCGGCGTTAACCCAGAGCTTTCTCATCCGTTCTAAAGAAGAGGAAGAAGGAGATGAGTCTCAGGGACCACTTCTTTCACTGGATGATATGGAATCGCGCCATATCAAGAGAGTGCTCAATCATGTAGGTTGGAACAAAACACGTGCAGCCACGATTCTGAAGGTTTCGCGGCCGACCTTGGACAGAAAGATTGATAAATACTTGCTGAAGCGAGAATAATAGAGACTGGAAGAACCTGAAAAAAAGACTTAGACTTTTTCGATTCTTCCGAGGGGAGCGGGGAGATAAGCCTCCCGGGAAGAACAACCATGGGGAAATGTAGGTTGAGCGAGGGGGCAGTGAGCCATTCACCTTTTTTATCAAGCGGTATCAAGCCGGTATGGGAGAGGACATCTGGAGAACACATCCCGGAAGCCAAGAGGTGCATTCTCTTGAGATTTCTACGGATGGGCCGGTCCATTGTGGTCCTCATCTCTCTTTTCCTACTGGTGGCTATCATAACTGATTTCCGGGCCGAGGCCCAATTTGGGACAGGACGTTCGAGAAAATCCATTTTCAGCAGAAGCCGCTCCTCAGGGGGGGGCAGCAGTGAGAGCCGGCAATCATCGCAGTCTAATCAACCATCGCAGCCGTCATCGCGATCCGAATCACAAGAGGTGGAGGAACCACCCACTCCCGCGGAACCTGTTGCACCCGCCGCACCCGCTGCACCGGCAGGTGTGGCCCCTGGCCGGGTGCCAGTAAAACCCGGTGTTGTTAGGAAGGGCACTGCGGGGAAAGGTCCTGGAGCCAAGGGAGCGAAGGAGGAGAAGAAGGAGCAAACCGGGATTCCACCCGAGGGTCATGTCACCCTGTTCGTGGTCCCCATGGACCAGATGCTGGATGTAGGCAAAGAATTCCCCCTTCATGTCTGGCTGGACAATCCCCAATCCAAGACTATTGAAGTGGTCTCTTTTGTGCTGGCCTATGACCCACGCCGTCTGGAGTATATCGATGCGCCGGGTGGAACCGGTGAATCGGCGAATGTCTTTGACCAATCAGAAAAAATACTCAAGGCTCTCCCTTTGGTACGTAATGTGGGTGTGGATCCGTTCTATTTGAACTGGGTGGATCAGGCCAATGGGATGATCTACTACCGGGCTCGTTGTCCAGTCGGTGAGAGTACTACTGGGCAGGGATTCATCGCCACCATGAAATTCCGGGCCTTGACTCCGACTGACCAAACAGGATTACGGTTTGTTTTCTCCGAATGGCCCGAGAATTTGGCTCCTCCGGTTCAATCCGACCAGAATTGGACCTGGCCCAAGGAAATGACCTTTGTGGGTGGGCGCAAAACGCAAGCAAAGTCTGGCTCTGGAGAATGGACCAACCTGTTGGGCAGTGAAGCATCCCAACAAGATGGCGTGGTTAGCGGAAACTTAACCCTCAAAGGCGATTACACCAAGGCTCTTCAAGAAGAGGAAGGAGAGATTCCCAAGGGAGAAACCTACTCCCGTATTGCCCTCGATCCACGCATGAATGTGGTGCAAGTGGGCAAAACATTTGACCTTCAATTGAAGATCTCCAATCCCAAAGGGGTACCTTTGGACCGCCTACGTTTCGACATCCAGTACGATCCCGATTACCTCGAAGTGGTGGATTCCGACAGCGGGAATTGGATTACACGAGGAACGAATATCTTGGATGGTCCATTTCACAACCGGTTCCCCTTCGAGTGGACACGCAGCAACATGGTCCGTCAGGCGGAGGGCCGGATCCTGTATGAGGCGGGTGTCTTTACCAGCCCCTTGCGGGCTGGAGGGACCTTGGCTACGATCCACTTCCAGGCGCTTCGTCCTGTCCCTGAAACCTGGGTGGCATTCCATATGCCATCCGATATCGGCTCGCGGGAGGGGACAGTCCTGACAAGAAAACGGCTGGATATGTTGGGAGACACTGAGAATATTGAGGATGGTGTCTCGGGGGCAATGATTTCGATTGTTCCACGTAAGACGGGCAGCTCCAAGGAAGAACATGCCCAGAGTAAATCCATCCGGGAGTAAATCACCGGGTGGATCACCACGGATGCGCTGGAATTGGATTTGTAGGGACAAATAGGTTTACCTGAGTCAGTTGATATTTTTTAGGCTATACTGGGTGACGGATGGAGCTGTGAACAACCTGATCACGGGGCAGCTCGGATTCATCTTTTCTCAGTGGGCGCGGATAGGGAAATCACATGTTAGGTTTGGGACCAAAGCCACTCTTGGTAATCGATCCGGGACGGCACACACTGAAGATCGGTGTGGGTACTTTGGGGTCACGGGGAAAATCTGCCCGGCTGCAAGCCGCGTATATGGTCCCGACCGATGCCACCCCTCAAATGAATCCGGATCAGGTGATCGAACGGCAAGGTGAACTGCTTAAAGAGATCCTCAAACGGCACTCGCTCAGTGGCAAGCATGTCTCGTTTTCAATTCCTGGACGCGCCAGCTTCGTACGCCAACTCAGGATCCCCAAGGTCTCTGGCGACCGTCTCAAGCGCTTGATCCAATACGAGGCCCGCCAGCAGATCCCCTTCCCACTTGAGGACATCATTCTTGACTCTCATGTCTTTGATAGTGAAGGGCCGGAACTAGGGGTCACATTGGTTGCCGTCCGCCGGACCATCATCGATCAGTACTGCGCCACCATGAAAGCAGCGGGCCTGGTCCCGGATGTTATTGATGTTACAACATTGTCGTTATTCGATGCCTTTTATCCCCAGCTCAAGAACGACACCGAGGATGTGATCGCCCTAGCTGATATTGGCGCCTCAACTACCGATATCATTGTCTGTAAAGGCGGTAAGGTTGAGTTCATCCGCACCGCTCCCCAAGCCGGAGATCAGCTGACCAAATATCTCTCCGATCAAATGAGCCTTTCCTGGACCGAGGCTGAAAAATTGAAGGTCGGCCTAGGTGAGTTGGATCCCACTATCGACCGGCGTACCGATCCTCTCGCCTTTGGCGAGGAAGACCGTGCGGCCCGGGTAAAAGTGTTTTTGTCCAAGGCCTTCGATGGGATCGCCAATGAAATCCGCCGCACCCTGGATTTTTATGTCTCCCAACCCGAGGGCGAGCCGATTGGGAAGATCTACCTCACCGGTGGCACCTCGCGTTGTCCGGGGATTGCACAGTTCATTGAGAGCCGATTGGGAACGGCTTGCGAGGTTAAGAGTCCCCTGGAGGGGACCTTGGTGAATGTGGCGGGTCTTCAAGCCGCCGCGGATACCCGGGAGATGATGGATACAACGGCGGCGGTACTTTTGGGACAGTGTCAACGCGGAATCGCCGATGTACCCCTGCGGATGAATTTCCTGCCACCTCCGATTGTCCGCCTGAAAGATCTGAAGAAACGGCGGCCCTTGCTTGTATTGGAGGGTGTCGGATTGGCGGCGCTGGTGGGTTTCTCAGTGGTCACCATGGGACAGACCATCAAGGTTTATGACGAAGCGGGAGCACGTCTGTATCGTCATCTTCCTCCCGATGTCGGGCAAGCGAATCCTATGCCGATGCCCAGTGGAACCGGCTCAGCGGATCAGGATCCCGTGGGCAAACAGATTCGCACATACATCGGTTCCACGCGTAAGATCGAGGAGCGTGTGGACTATCTCCGTGAGATCGGGCTCACCCGTGGAGTAGTCAGCCAGACCCTCTCCGAGGTGGCGGGGAAACTGCCTCTCGGACGGACGTGGGTGGAGTCGGTCAACATTGATACCACGGACATCAAACTCGGCATGAGGGGCGATACCGAGCAGGCCGTCGATCCCTTCAAAGAGCATATGAAGGATGTCTCACGGCTCCGTGAAATGAGTGTCTCGGATGTGAAATCACTCGGGGTGGGAGAGGGGATTCAGTTCTCGATGGCGGCCAAAGTCGAGAAGAATCCCTCAGTCGAGCTCAATAAACTACGCGAAAAACTCGAAGCCAAGCAAATCACTTCGCTGGATCTCTCACTCGAAGACCACAGCGATCCACCCGGGAGTAAGCAGATCGCCGCCATCAAGGTGGTGGTCTCCGAGCCCTTCAACGACACCGAACGATACGATCTGGTCATGAAGATCCTCCGCGCCGAGGATGAAGCGCAGATCGGTTACGAGAGCAAGACCATCTCCATCGTGTTTGAAACCAACAAACGCAAGGAGAAAGCTCGCTACGACATTGAGCAGGAATCCATTCAAGCCCTTCTCCAGGCCAAGATGGAGGTTAAAGACCTGACGCTCAAGGAATCCGAAGTGGTCGAGGAAGAAGAGACTGATGAAGCCGCTGCCGCCGCCAAAGAGGCCATGGAGGGCATGATGGGCGGTGGCATGATGGGTGGCATGAGCCCGGATTCGGATGCAGGCGCCGCTAGTGGTGATGGTGGTGGTGGTGAGGGTGGCGAAGTCAAGTGATCCGTTGCCACCACGGCCATGGACTCAGACGAGGTCCAGTATCTCTGGTTGCTGAAGAGTTGATGAGATGAAGACGTTTTTCTTTGATTTGATGAAGAAACTCTCGATCTGGCGGGACATCCTGCTGATTCTGCTGGTCGCCGCTGGAGCTTTCTTCTTTGTCCAAAAGGGACAGGCGGTGAAACTGCTCAATCCGGATGAGATCTGGCAGAACATCTGGAAAGAACAGGTCCAAGCCCCTATTGAAACACCTGAACTGGATGCCAATGGCAACCCCATCATCAAGAAGGCTTTGAATGCACCCAGCCATGCCTCGGATATCTTCAAGAATGTTTCACTCAAAGACATCGAGAACATCTCCAACAGCCCGATCTGGACCCCAGCGGGAGATTATAACGACCTGCGTGCACGGCTGGGAGCTCTCAAGAAAGACTATCAAGATGCCACGACCGCGGGAGATGCCAAAACCGCCCGCGAAAAACTGATCCAATACTGCAAGGATGATCCCGCCGGGAAAATCCTGGAGTGGACCAATCCACCGCAAACCATCCTGACCAACCTGATCTGTGAGCAGAACACCCAGGATCTCAGCACAGCGATTGAAGCCGCTAAAACAGCCAGCCAGGCGATTTCCACGGGTGACCCAAACACGGATCTATTCAAATCATTGGATGCCCTGGGACAAGCCTATTCCTCCCTCAAACAATCGATTGATACCGCGTCCGCAAATCCGGAATGTACTACTCTCGCACAAGGCACCGAATCCCGTCTCTCCGAGGCTAAAAACCTTCTCGATACCATTGGACAAAGCCGAGACAGTATCAGTGAAAAACTGGTCCGGCAGGAATACGACGCGCTGATGCGGGATGGGGGTGCGGTCAACGACCAAACCGAAGCCGCCACGGTGGCCCAACTGCTTGAACGGATCCGTAAGTTCCGTGATCTTCAAAAATCACTCGATTCCAACAGTACTATTATCGACCAGCCCAAACTCGACCGGTTGCAGGAAATTCAAACCAAGATCGAGAGTGGCAAGGATGCCCGTATTGCCGCGGTCCGTACAAAGATCGACGAACTTGCCAAGACGGAAAAACTTCAGGAGAACTTGGGTGTCTTGAATCAAATTAAGGAACTGTGGAATACACTTGAAAGCCTGGGGGATCCCAAGGCCAATTCCGACAGACGTCAGTATGATGGATATATCTTGAAACTTGAGGCCGCCTCTACAGTCCAAGAGATGAACACCATGATGGATGAGGCCGAAAAAGACTTGGCTACCCTCAAAACCCAGATGGAAGCCAAGCAAGATACCACCGAGATTGTCAAGAAATTGACGGAATCCATGGACAAGCTGGATACCCTCAGGAAGAAGCCCAGCGTACGCCGTGCCCCCGGAGGAACCGAGGCCGGACGGCGTGCTTCGAAGGTGTCCAATGAGTGGACTCAGATTCGTAAGAAGCTCCGTCAAGAATAGGATTTGAGTGGGGCAGATTAAGTTCTGTTATTAGCTGCTCCAGATTGACACAGGGAGGTTTCTGATTTAACTTCCCACAGAATGTGTTTTCAGGTGAAAAGGGCGTTAGTCTAATTGGTCCGAATTTTGGACTTGTGAGTCACGGCAGAGACACAAGTAAGTTCCATAAAAACCCTTGCCAAAACTGGTTGAATCAGGGCAAAGCATGGGGTCCATCGTTCTCTGTCTGAGTCTTTATATGTTCGCATCCGGGTAAATGTTTTCTTTATCCGGTGTGGGGGGGACGAAATGGGCCCAGATGTGGGGTCCCGTCTTATTGACATTTTGGTAGGGGGGAAGTCGGAGAGACGATTCTCTTTCTGACTGCACTGAAAGCGTGATTACTTTTCCTTGCCGCTTCCGGAGGTCCTGTTGGATGCAAGGCCCAGTCGAGAGCACCACCGCCGCCAGTATGAGTATAAGGTCTTATCGGAGTCCTTACGAGCGTTTTCGAAGGCTCAGCTTACTCATTTCCGCCGCAATAGTATTGGTCTATGCGGGAATGGTGTATGCAAACCAGGATCCATCTGACCCATCATCCAAAGGTTTCCAGCCCGATGCTGTAGTTAACCAAGGTCCTCTGCCCCCGGCAGTGATTAAAGACCTCATCCAAGCTGGAAAGTTTGAGGAGGCTGAGGCAGCTTTGAATGTGCTTCCCACCTCGGGTCCCGGCTCGAGTAACACCGCTACACTCCGCAGTCAACTCGCCGTCGCCCGTCAGGCTGCAGCCGAAATCAATAAGGCTGAGGGGCAAGCCACTCAAGCCATGGCCCTCAAAGGGGCTGAGCAGAAATCACGTGGGGATCTCGCGCAGGGCTATCTGGCACGTGGTGTTAAAGCTCTCGCCGAGAAAGACTACGCCTCCAGCGAATCTTTTTTCCAGCAGGCCTTACAGATCGATCCCGCCAACTATAACGCTCAAGAAGGTCTCAAACGCGTTCAAGAGGCTAAGGCCTCCAGCGGTACGGCACCTGCCACCACCAAACCCGAAGAATCCGCCAGTTCACTTCTCATCCCGGACAGCGAGAAATCCAAAACAACCACCATTGAGGATGTAGCTCTGGCCCAAGCAGCCGATCTTTTCCAAAAGGGTTTCCAAGCCGAAAAGCGTGGCTCATTTGATGAAGCCAACGATTATTACAACCAGGTTCTGGTCCTGTTCCCCAATTCAGAGGATGCGAAACGGTCTTTGTTGGCGCTCGAGGCTAAACGCGCTGAGGAGAAGACAGCCGCTGGTCCTCCAGTCCAACGCACTTCCCCCCAGGAAGATCCAGTGCTGAAAGCTGCACCCGAATACGACAGGGGCATTCAGGCCTTCAAGGCGGGTGATATCAAATCCGCCAAAAACTCTTTCCAAGAAGTCCTCCGGATTATCCCGGATCACACCGCCTCTCAACGCTATCTGGAACAATGCTTGGCGATCGAACAAGGTAGATCGATGGAGGGAGCACCCCTTGCTTCCAGTGAGGTTGTACCCGCTCCCGTCAATGATTTACTTAGCGAAGGTCAGAATCAGCTGACTTCCGGCGATCTCCAGAAGGCCCATAGTACCTTCTCTCAAATTCCATCCACTTCGGAAGACTTTGAAACTGCCCAGGTATATCTCAACAAGATCGAGACTAAGCGAGCTGGAGAGGTCTCAAACCATAGCAATCAGCCTTCGGGGACACTAACAGCCGCCAATGATCCGTGGGAAAAATCTTCGGGGGGATGGCAATCAGAGATACTCGCTAAAGACACACCGGTTGCCTCCAAAGTCACTACCGGTTTACAACCCCCACAACAGGTTTCTTTGGAGGAGATCGCCGAAGAGGGTTTTATGGATGACCTTCCCAAAGCGGTGCAAGTCGCAGAGGCGGATCCAGCTGCCCAGAGTGTTTCACCCCAGACACTTAAGCCCATGCCAGAAGCATCCGCCCCAGCTGAAGCTCCAGAGGCCGCCCAAACTCAACCTCCAGTAGAAGCTCCTCCAGAAGCTCCGGCAGTCCCCTCGACTACCGAGGGAGAGATTAAGGAACTTGTCGAGGCTGGAGTCCGGGCTAACGAAAAAGGGGATATCCTTACCGCCTATGAGTTGTGGGAAAGAGCCGCCAAGATCGACCCCAACAATCCTACCGCCCAAGCATTCCTCGAGAAGTATGCCGATGAACATGCTGAAGCTCAGCGCAATCATGCAGCCCAGACACAACGCACCGAGGTTGATGATCGTGTAGAGAAGCTGTTGAACGAGAAAACCTACAAGTTCGAGCAGGATGTGAATGTCAATATTTCCGCGTTCCTCTCGACCATGGGGACCGTTGCTGACCTGCAGATTGTCACGGGTGAGGGAGTGGATGGTGATATCCATGCTCTACGCACCACCGAGATGACCTACCGTGAGGTTCTTGACCGGGTTCTCAAACTGAATGGTTATAACTGGACCCGCCAACCAGGCACCAATGTGATCGAAGTCACACGCGATATCATTCCGATGAGGTTCCCCTTGTCCGAGGAACAGTATCAAGCCATGAAACGTCTCGCCATGGACGCCATGGGTGGCAAAGAAACGGATGACCCCTCGGAAGCCTTGCGCGAAGTCATTCTGGGTAAAGTTGAACCCAAAGACGTTGATGCCACTATTCCAGGCCGCAAGTTCTTCCTCAGCCGTCAGATGATGGAGTTGGTGGTGATCGATAGCCGCCACAATCTGGATCTGGTCGAACAGTTCATCAACCTCTACAAGTCTGGCAATCTTCAGGTTGACAAGAAGCCATTGGTCGTCGAAACCTTCAAACTGCCCAAGACCGGTGGTGAAAACCTCGCCCGCATCATCAGTCTCCGTCTCTTTGGGAAAGCCGATTTTCAATCCGATTTCAAGGATGACCAGCCATACATTCTCTATGATGAGAAAACGAATATCCTGATCATCCGTCAAACACCCGACAAACTCGAAACTGTCAAACGTCTGATGCGCGACTCCAAGTTTGTCGAGCAAGTTTCCGAGCGTGAGCTGAAAGCCCGTAAATATACGGTGGTTCCCGCCGAAGATACGCGGAGCGAAACCCCCGATGCTCAACTACGCCGCCGTAAACAAGTTGATTTCACTAAGAATGTCTTTAGAACCCTTCTGTATGGTGACCGGAGCATTGAGGAAGCCGCCGCCGAAGGCCGCGTGATGTATCCAGATCCGGATGCGGGAACCATCGATGTCGTTGATACCGCCGAAAACCTACGCAAGATCGAGGAATATCTCCAAGGTCTTACTGAAAACCGTTATCTCACACGTGTTAAGACGGTTATGCATCGTGATGTGACCGAGCTGGCCTATGCCCTCGAGAATATGGTCCTGGATGTCAACGTCAATGAGACTGAGGGAAGAGAACTCAGTGAAGAAGGGACCGATACAGATTCACAAAGTGATCGTCAGAATCAAAGTGATCAGGGAGGACAAACCAATACCCAGTATGGTTTGTTCGGCATCATCCGCGTAATCGTCACCGCTGATGTTCAGACCAAGCGGATGATTATATCCGGATACGAACCTTCCGAACTGGATCGTTGTGAGGATCTGATTGAACTCCTTGATATCGCTGTTGATCAGGTTGAGATTGAAGTCCGTCTCGTTGAGCTGACCTATGACTCCTCGGATGAATTCGGTATCACAATGGCCATCAATAATCTGTTGGAGCTCGATGACGACGATGAACCCGGGCCAGGATTCACCTTGGCTGATGCCGCCGCGGACTTTGTCAGCAGCCCAAATGGCGCCACAGGATCGAGTCTCACCCTCGCAACATTAGGCAGAACCACTATCGATGCCACTCTGAACATGTTATCACAATTCTCCGATATCCGGATTCTGACTGCACCAAAGGTGACTGTTGTATCAGGACGCCAGGGAAATGTGGTTCTTGGAGAACAGATACCCTATGTTTCTGGATATACGACCACGGTGGTATCGGGAAGCGATTCTCCAGTGGTTCAATCCACCGTGGCTCGAGGAACATACGGATTCACGCTCAATACAATGCCATTTGTTACGGGTGATGGGCATATCGAGTTGGAACTTCAGCCTGATCTGACTGTTCCTGGTGACCGTCTCTCCATCGCTAATCCCATCACCGGAACCTTGGATGCCGTTGGTGAACCCTCGGCCGAGACACGCTCCGCTGTGGTACGTGTACGTGTCAAGGATGGTTCGACATTGGTCATGGGTGGTATGCTCAGACGTCAAATCAACCATGTAGAGGGACGTACCCCGATTTTCGGATATATTCCTGGTTTAGCTTCGCTTTTCACTGAGAAGAGTGATGTGGAGACAACCCAGAACCTGTTGATCCTGGTCACAGCCCGGCTTATTCCAGAGGATTAACCTTCGCGCTGGAACACAGGGAACAAAGGAAAGAAGACTTAACGAGAAGTGGTGTATAAAGGTTCAGGAAAACAAACCTGACCTCCCTGTAACTGAAGGAGAAACG
>CAYRBI010000140.1:0-3818 GCA_964422415.1 uncultured bacterium
TGGGATAGTTCGCATTTGGGGCGTTAATCAAAACTAAGTGAATTCTTTGTTACGAACAATCCGAACGAAAACATGTAGCATTATGATACAGGTTGTGTATCTTCAATACCAAACAATCACGGCGCGGGGAATCTTAAGACGGCTGAATATCAGAATGGCTCCTTGGCCAGGCAGTACAAATGGGTCTTCACCTGGAATCCGAGGGATGGGGCATTTGTCGATATGGTCTATTATTGCTGTTTTTCAATATGGTTGCCCCATTGGCCTGCTCTCATGCTTCGGTATAGAGGATGATACTGGAGTCTAGTAGCCCTATTGTGCTGTTCGGCCCTATCCTGTCATACTCCCATTTCCATGACCCACCCCCCTCATCCGCTTTTTTTGCTGTTCAGGAATAAATTACGGCTTTTCCACCTCCACCCTCGCATACCCCAATGTCTGTGGCTCTGGACGTGTCCCGAACAGATCCAGTGTCCAGGAAGGTTGTGATCCACCCCGCTCGGTGTTCGTAAAGAAGCAGCCAAGGGGATATTTCCATTCGACTGTGAGTGGATTATCCCGTACCAGCTGAGGCCAGACAGGCATGAGATAGAGAAGGTTGGTATTGTTCCCTCCGGCTTGCTGGGAGGTTCCCGAGAACACCGCCCAGAGACGCCCATCCGGGGTGCTGTGGAAACGGCCATAGCCCGGATTGATACCGCCGCTCATCTCGCCACCCACAGCGAGCATCTCCCGCCACACTACCTTCCCATCCTTTACAACCACATAGTCCAACGAACGCAGGATCGGAAGCCCGGGGAAGAAGCGGTCACGCATGACTGGAGACTGTACTGTGTTCTTGATATAGAGGATGTGCGCGGCTCCATCGGGACCGATCCACAGATCGAGATTGGAGATATGCCCCGCGGTGGATTCGAGCGTTTCGATCTCAAGGGGCGCCACGAAATCCTGTTGGGTGATGTTGGGGGTGTAGGTGTAGAACAGACGGCGGAAGACATAATCCCAATGTTGCTTGGATTGCTCGAACTTGTACTGTTGCCATTCCGCTAGCGGTTCGACTATGTCTCCGACAGCGAGGACATGACCTGTTTCATGAGAGAGTGCCACCTGCGGGTAGCAGGCGCGGACCGGAAAGGTGATGGCTCCATTTTTGATCCACTGGCCAGCGGTGTTCCGGAAGGACCAGATTTGTTGACTACTCTCCGCATCGATGTTCAGGCACAAAATTTCCTTACTGGCGGAATCCACCGCGAATCCCCGGTAGGAATGATCAGTAAAGGTATGGGGGCCTGGCCAGGCTGGGTGGTCCGCCACTCCTTCCTTCTCGAGATGGAAGGGATCGAAGATCAACAGCTGTGGGTCACAGGGACCATATTCCGTGCCGGGAGGCTGGGTGGATGGGTTGGTGGAGAGAAACAACGGCCCACCGGGGAATCCTCCTACTGGGCAAGGTTCCCGGTGGCGGAATTCGCTGGGGGCCTGAATACGCGCCCATTTCCCCTCTGTGTTACGGTACAGGTTCCAGCGTGTGTTACAGAGACGTGGGATTCCCTCGCCGGTCTCCATGACACTCGCATAGACTTGCTCACCATCTCGATAGACCAGAGGGGCTCCATAGCACCAGGTCGGACCTGAACCGTTGTCAGGAGAAATCCAGGTGGCAACCGTTTCCTCGGTAACCAACCGGGCGGTCAAAAGATCTTGCCCGTGTGCGGTAAAAGCGGACAACAACCCACACAAAATAAGCCATCGGCTCATGGTTCAGCGCTCCTCGATGATTGGTTTACTCGGCTGGTGCGAGCTTGAGGTGGATGAATCCCTTGTTTCCCGTCTCCTTGATCTGGAATGCGATCCGCCTGATCTTCGTGTGATCATCAGTGTTTCTCATGTGTTCCCCGGCGGAGTCGAACTCTTTTACCTCGGCTTTGACAAGCGAGGGATCGAACTCGATGATCAGTTTCCCGTGGTTTCCTTGAATCATGACCTTACCCTCCGGAGCCTGTTGGACCACACCATAGGTGATCAAGGCGCTCTCGAAGGAGGTCCCTTTCTCAGTCAGGGTATACTGGTCCTTGAGGTCCACCCAACCACCCTCCGTAGTCCGGTGGAGAGACAGAGTGCGGATGAGGCTCTGTATTTTGGCCTCTGGTGGATAGGCTGCGGTCAGATCGGCATGGAAGGTGTCCACCTCATCAGTGTGTGTGACCTGCACCACCGCCTTGGCATCGGCTCCAGCGCGTTGTTCCTGGCCATTCACCAAGGGTACAGAGTGTCCCATCGAACGGGCCGCGAGATAGGTGTAGCGTTGGGCGCTGAAGAAGAACTTGTCATAGACTGGTGCGCCCAGATCGGTCAGTAGGGATTCCCCTTGAATGTGAAGGATGAAGTTGCCCACATCGTTATGGTTGTGGTTCTCGGCGTTATGTCCCCCCTGCGCGGCCAGAACCAGGCCCATGGGATCCTCCGGGTGAGCACGGGAAATCATCCATTCAGTTCCATGGAGAAAAACAAAGGGTGCCATTGGAACCGTTCCTGTACTGGAGGGAAGGGGTTCCACCAGGGTTCCCAGCAGGAGCCCCTCCAGAGAGGTGGATGGGATCTTCCTGTTCATTCGTGCCGATAGAAAGGCTTTGAGATCCTCAGATCCAATCACCTCCGCGAGGTAATTGATCCACCCGTGTGAGAAGGTATAAGCATCGCCTCCATCCGAGAAACTTGGAAATCTCCCCGGAGAAAGCTCAATTCTCATCGGGAAGAGTGCAATCTCTTTCACCAAAGGAGGCGCCATCAGATTCAACTGATTCTTTGTTGCCAGGTTCAACATCTGTCCCGCCATCACATAATGACTGAATCCATAATTCCAATAACCGATTCCCTCCGCCGTGCCTCCATCTTGATCGAAACCCTCAAAGTAATGACAGAGTCCATTTTGGGCATGGGTGATGACCTTGATGAGCCTCTCTGAATCAATACCAATGAGAAGTGCTGCCCTTAGGATGCTTCCATTACAGACTGCATTCCAATTGTTTGTGACTGTCATCCAGTGAAATTCACGTGTCAGAAAAGGTTCGAAGATACGCCGGTCAAGTTCATAGCGGATTCTCTGACGTACCGACTCAGGTAAAGCCTCATTGAAGACATAATCGATGAGAGCCAGATCTGAAGCGACCCGGGTAGAGCGTAAATCGATATGGGGCTTCTTCATATCGATCAACCCTTTGGTGTGCGCGGGATAACACCAATCACTCTCCTCACAGAAGGCCCAGATCGTATCCATCAGGGGATCCATAAACTCACCCGTACCAGACAGGCACTCGGCCACCGCGAAGGCTTCGAGGAAGCCTCCCCGTTGGGAGAGGAGATCCTGGTAACGGGTCCGGTTCCCATTTCTTTGAAATTCGAGGTATTTGGAGGCGGGCAGGAGTGGCAGATCTTTTCCTTGGAGTTCACGCGCTCTTTTCAAGATGTCCTCCTTCCCCGGGGAAAGAAGTGGATCTTGTGTGGTTTTCTCCCAGAAGACCCGCTCTTGATAACGCGGGAAGGGAGCAAATTCTCCTTGTGCGGAGATGACTGATTGGACAGAGTCCTCGTTCCAGGGTTCCATGGCGGGAGCGGCCAGGGCACTTTGATTGACACAGAGAGAAACCAGCAGAAGCAGGAGACATGTGAACATGGACATCACTCCTTCATGTAGGCTTTTTGACTTAACAGCCTGTTAAAAAAGGGTGTGGCCGTGGATTCCCGCCTGCGCGGGAATGACGTTTTACGGGAGATTATGCGTGTATCGTCAATACCGCGAAAGCGGGACAACACGGCTC
>CAYRBI010000140.1:3828-16315 GCA_964422415.1 uncultured bacterium
TGGGGGGGTATGTCTGTTTGCGGTGTTTTTAGGGGTGTATCGTCAGCCCCCCTAACGCGGCAACCCACGGCTCCATCGCAACCACGAGTTTTTCAACGGCTGTTAAGCAAGGTACACCAGGATGAGAAAGGATGCACCCGGACATTGAATCTTTTTGAAGAACAAAAAAAAGAGCGTGGGAGAATCACTCTCTCACGCTCCTTGTGAGCATATCTGAAGATGGAAACCAGCTCTTGGTTAACGGTCGAATTGTTTCACCTCGGCAGGAACCCAACCACCATACTTGGCGATGTCTCCACGGGAGTTGGTTCCATTGGTGGGGCTGTAGAAGACCACCAACGCGCTGTAGTCAATCGCCGCCCCTAATTTCTTGGCATTCACCACCAGCTGCGGGAACCACGAACACCCGCTATCGACTCGATCCAATGCCCAGGAGCAGAGGCACCAGGCATCGAAAGTGTTGTTTGTAGTGGGACGATTCGAAGCAAAGGTCTCATAATTTAAGTAGTAATAGGAATATTCCCGGTCAGTGTGTTGGTCAGATTGAGCCCAGTTCCCAATGAATGGATCAATAAAGTTCACAGTCGAAAGGTATTTAATTGGAGTGGTCAGGGCATATGCGAACCGGATGCGTGGTCCCTCAGGCCATCCTTTCCGTATTTGGAGGGAGGGATCCTTTTTCGAGGAACGATCGTTTTCAGTGACAGGATAGTGGGGGTTAATTTGACGGTAGGCTGTCATGGCGGTATCGATGGATTTGAATTCTCCTCGTACACGGACAACCTTGGCGCGGTTCTGAGCTTCGAGGAAGTTGGGCAGTGCGATTCCGATCAGGATAAGGATGATGGCGATGACAATCAATAACTCGATCAGGGTAAATCCGCTGTGTTGCTTGTGGAAAAATATTTTCCGGCTCATGGATTGTTCCTCCCTGGCAAATGCCCAAGTTTGCATTGTAAACCGATTAACATAATAGCCAATCGGATTACTTTGTGTCAAGATTCAAACCTTTTTTTTTTATCTTATCTGGATCAGAAAGTGACTGGAAGTGGAGGAATCATTTAAAGCGGAGTGGATGGATGATGGAGGTGTACCTGGATCGTCTCTTCAATGAACTCTTTTTTGCTCTTCCATTCACCCTTCAGGTCCCTATCATGGGGGGGTAATCAGATCCCCAAGGAGGCTTCCTGGATGAGCATTTCAAATGAGCTTCTCGAGATACTCGTGTGTCCCGAGAGCAAAGCGCCATTGGTGTTGGATGGTGACACCTTGGTCTCAACCGATGCTAAAACCCGGCGTAGATACCGGATCAAGGATGATATCCCAGTCATGTTAATTGATGAGTCTGAGATCCTTTCTGAAGACGAATGGAAAAAGATCCTCGCCAAATATGGAGCCAAACCCTTCGAAAAGCCATCCTAGGGTTGATACTTTCTAAAAATAGAATTGTTCTAATAATGCCGGAGAGAACCTCTTTCCCCATGGGGGACTGTCTTTCCAAGACTGATGGATGAGGAGATAAGCATGGTGGAGAAAGTTATTATCCTGGGATCCGGGCCGGCTGGTTGGACAGCGGCCATTTATGCGGCTCGCGCCAATCTTGCGCCGGTGGTGTTCGAGGGTGGTCACATGGCCGGAGATCTTCCCGGTGGCCAGCTGATGTTGACCAATGAGGTTGAGAATTACCCCGGCTTCCCGCAAGGTGTCGATGGTCAGGAGCTCATGACCGCTTTGCGTGAGCAGGCCAAACGATTTGAGGTCCGCATCCAGGAATACACCGGCGCTGATTCGGTGGACCTCTCCCAGCGCCCCTTCAAGGTGAAGGACTCCAATGGCCAGGAATGGGAAACCGAGGCGCTCATCATCGCGACTGGCGCCTCCGCCAACTGGATGGGACTCGAGAGTGAGCAGTATTTCCGAACTAAAGGGTTGGGGGTGACCGCCTGCTCGACTTGCGATGGAGCCTTCCCGCGTTACCGTGACAAACCGGTCGCAATCATCGGTGGTGGCGACTCCGCGATGGAGGAGGCCAATTACATGACCCGCTTCTCCAATCCGGTCTACATCATCCACCGGCGGGATACCTTCCGCGCCAGCAAGATCATGGCTGAACGCGCCTTGAGCAATCCCAAGATCAAACCGGTGTGGGATTCGGTGATGGTGGAGGTGTTGGGCAATGATAAAGAGGGTGTGACTGGCATCCGGCTGAAGAATGTGAAAACAAATCAGCTGAGCGATCTTCCGGTCAGCGGTGTCTTCCTCTCCATCGGCCACACACCCAACACAGGTTTTCTTAATGGCCAACTCGAGACCGATGTCAAGGGTTATATCGTCCTGAAGAATCCCGCCGGATCTCAAACCAGCATGGAGGGTGTCTTCGCTGCGGGCGATGTGGCCGACAGCACTTACCGCCAAGCCATCACCGCCGCCGGCATGGGCTGCCGCGCCGCAATCGATGCGGAGAGGTGGCTGGCGAGTAGGGGGATTGAATAAAATCGGATCGGAAAAGGTTGAAGACGGAATGGAATGTGGAAAGCGAGAGGTGAGCAATGGGTGACCGAGAGAGGGATTTCCTCCGATTCATTGATCTTCGACCTACGGTTATGTCTGCGCTGTCCGTTTTCGGGTTCAAGTCGATTTCCAGGGAGCAAAGGATTGAGATTCGTCCCTTAACCATCCTGGCGGGTGCGAACAGCTCGGGCAAGTCCAGCTTCATTCAGCCTCTGCTCCTTCTCAAGCAAACACTGAATGCAACATATGATCCCGGACCGCTGAAATTGGATGGTCCTAACGTAAGTTTCAGTTCTATCCACCAAATCTTGAGTCGTAGTGGATCACGTAAGGGGGTTGATTCCTTCGGTGTCACGATTGAGATGCCAGAGAGACGAAGTCTATGTACGGTTTTTAAGACAGGTGAGCATGGGGGGTTTGTTGTCGATCAAACTGATCTCGTTGATGGCGACGAGAGACGATCTCTGAGGGAGGGTATGTCCCAGACTGAGATCTCCCAGCTCATTCCGGCTGAGAAGAGAGAGAACGACTTAGAAAGGGGTGGTTTCTGTTGGCAAGTTGTTAGAAATGGATTCATGTTTAATCTTGCATTGGTTAGTCAAGAAGATCCTCTCTTGATCGTTTCTCACGCTTTCCCACAGAGTGGAGTGTGGCAATACCTCATCTCAAATCTGATTCACGTTCCTGGCATCCGTGGTAATCCTGAGCGTACCTACGGTCGGACAGCGGTCGGCGGTGTGTTTTCGGGAACATTCGAACCCTATGTTGCCTCGATTGTCCATAGCTGGCAAAGCCAAACCTCTGACTCATTGCAGCGCCTCAATGGGTACCTTCAAAGGCTGGGGCTGAGTCAGCAAGTGTCGGCGAGGCAAGTAAATGATACGAATTTTAAGATTTTAGTTCCGCGACGTCCAGAAAGACGACCAGGTGACACCCGAGACCTTGTTAACATTGCGGATGTTGGCTTTGGGGTATCACAAATCCTCCCCGTACTGGTTGCCTTATTGGCTGCGGAACCAGAGGGTACTGTCTATCTCGAGCAACCAGAGCTGCACCTACATCCTAAGGCCCAACGTGCTTTAGCTTGGGTGCTTGCGGATGCGGCCAAACGTGGTGTCCGTGTCATAGCTGAAACCCACAGTTCTCTTTTACTCGAAGGGATCCAAACACTAGTCGCCAAAGGTGAGTTAGATCCAAGTTTGGTCAAACTTCATTGGTTTCACAGGAATCCCAAGACCGGCTTTTCCACGGTCAAGAGCGCGGACCTGGATGAGAATGGGGCATTCGGAGACTGGCCCGTGGATTTCGATGAAGTCGCTTTGGAGTCGGAAGGGGATTATCTGGATGCGGTTGAGAAGAGGATGCTCAGCTGATGGGGCCTCATATGAGACGGACCTTGGTGATCGACGCCTGTGTCATAGGGGCGGCGGGAACCACTGAGCATCCCACATCAAGGCACTGCCGTGAGTTTTTATCTACTGTTCTGAAAGTAGGGCATAGGGCTGCTTTATGCGAAAAACTACGGGAGGAATGGAAAAAGCACTCCAGCAAATACGGTATGCGTTGGCGGACTGCGATGGCAAAAAGGACAAGGACGGAGACGAAGGTTGTATACTTTGATTCCGATCAGTTGTCACCCATCGAGATTAGTCTGTCTTCCGTTCTCGGTTCAGACTGGAAAGCTCTTCATGACACCCACCTAATCGTTCTAGCCCTTGCTGCCGATGAGATTGTGGTTTCGCTTGATGAAATCGCACAGAAAGGATTCGCGGGAGTGGCTTCCCGTGTCCCAAAGATCGGCCGTGTCTGCTGGGTGAATCCGTCCAAGGAAGATGAGAATGCCGTCAAGTGGGCGAAGGCTGGCGCGAAGAATGAGGATTGGCGTAAGCTGTCTTTCATAGAGATGAATCTCAATTCGAAGAAGGCTATAGGAAAAAACTCTTGAGGAGGAAACTAATGGAAGCCATCCGGCGATGTGTTGAGATTCCCGCCAATCGACTCCTGAAAATTGATTTTCCACTGCCAGAAGACATACCCCCTGGTCCTGCTGAGATCATTTTAGTGATCTCACCTCATGCCTCTTTATCCCAAAAGAAAGGCTTTCTATCTCATGCGGGAGCACTGGCGGATTCACGTCTGTTCTCGAAGGGAGGGATGGCCATTCAAGAGGAGCTTCGTGGTGAGTGGTAAAGGGGTCCTTTTGGATACCAATGTGGTCATCGACTTTCTGGCTGGTAAGGATTCTGTCATTGGATTCCTTACACAACGATTGGCCTCAACAGAACCGGTAATGGTTTCCGCGATAACGAGGATGGAGCTCCTCTCCTTCCCTGGAATCACTGATCATGAAGAAGCCGAGGTCTTGGAGATTCTGAAAGACTTGGTGGTTATTCCCGTTGATGAGCAGGTTGAGGAAGCATCCATACATCTGCGGAGACGGACCCGGATTAGGCTTCCCGATGCGATTATTGCGGGAACCGCCAATGTCCGTGGGATTGTTCTCATTACGAGTGATGTGAAACTCCTAAGTCTTCAAGAGTCTGGTCTTGATGTCGAAAGACCCAGTCTATAGCCAGTCCACAGGTCTGTTTTCACGGATTTGCTTGTCCGGTATTTCCTTCAAGGGAGAATTCCCATGTCCCTCTCCGATGGCCTTGCCGCCCTCCATCTCCAGATGCCCCCGCGTATTCCACGTACGGAGTACTCCCTGGAAATGCACCCGGTGGTGGTGCGGGCGGTGACTGGCATTGAACTCGATGGGGCTGATGATGCGACTCGTATGCGCGCGCAGAGGGAGCTCTATGATGCGTGGAACTATGACTTAGTCTGGAGCACACTCCCCACAACGGGCTTCTTCCGTGGTTTTCATACCCGTATGGGGCACGCGGAATATCAGAGTGGGGGTGTCGATTTCGATCCGGTTGTTGAATCTCCTTTCCAGTCGGTCGAGGAAGTTCTGGCCTTCGATCCCTGGGCAACCCTTGGAGAGCGCGATAATAAGCAGATGGCTGCGGACTTCGAGGCCCAATACCATGCCAACTGCCAGGCCTTCCCCAACCAGGTGAACATGACAGGCATTTATGTGACCTGTGTCTCGGGTGTTCTGGAGTTGTTCGGTTGGAACTGGCTGTTGGAGGCCCTGGGAACCGATCCGCAGGGCTTTGGGGAGGTGGTGAACCGTTATTCTTCGTGGATCCAACAATACTTCAATGCCTTGGCTGAATCCGATGTCCCTGTGGTGATGGTTCACGATGACATGGTGTGGACCTCAGGTCCTTTTACGCATCCCAGTTGGTACCGCGCCTTTGTCTTCCCGGCATTGAAACGCCAACTGGCCCCCCTTCGCGATAACGGCAAGATCATCTTGTTCACCGCCGATGGAAACTATACCAGCTTCATCGAGGATATCGTTGACTGTGGGGTGAGTGGTTTCGTCATGGAGCCGATGACAGACATGGCCCATATCGCCCGTGACTATGGGAAGACCCATGTCCTGATTGGCAATGCCGATACCCGCATTCTGCTCTCCGGAAGCCGCGTGGAGATCCGTGCTGAGGTGGAGCGTTGTATCCGGATTGGGAAAGACTGTCCCGGCTTCTTCATGGCTGTGGGCAACCATATCCCACCCAACACACCAGTCGAGAATGCGCTCTATTACAATGAGGTCTACGAAGAACTCAGCCAGCGATAGGGAAGAACCGCATCAGGTCAGGTGATCTCCTGGAGTTTGCGCCATTGGCGGAGAATCTCACGAATGTCATTGATCCTGACCGGCTTGCTGATGTAATCATCCATGCCAGATTTCAAACAACGCTCCGGGTCTTCGGGTTGTGTATTGGCGGTCAAGGCGATGATTCGCGTGTGAAAACCAGGACCCTCCTGCTCACGAATGGCGCGTGTGGCGGTGAAACCATCCATTTCTGGCATCTGGCAATCCATAAAGATGATCTGATAAAGATTGTGGCGGGTCATCTCTACCGCTTCCAGGCCATTGACGGCCTCATCGACTTTACAGCCGAGCTTTTCCAACATGCGTTTCGCCACCTTGCGGCTGGGGGGATTGTCCTCAACCACAAGGACCCGGATATTACTTTTCGGATCTGGTGTTATGGGGGTGGTGGCGGCTTGTTCGTCAATCGTGTGTTGGTTGACTAATTCCTCGGATTCCCGGTCTTTGCTCAAAGCAAGCGCCAGGATCTCAGCCAGAGTTCCGGCATGAATGGGTTTGGAGAGATAACCGGCGAATCCCGCCTCACGGAAACGGCGCCCATCGCCGATCCTCGGTTCGGAGGTCAACAGAACAAGGATGGTATCGCTCAAACCGGGATCACTCTTGATGGTTCTGCCCAAGGCTTCTCCATCGACATCCGGCATCCGTAGATCCAGCAAGGCGATCCGGTAAGGATCTCTTTGACGTTGAGCCTCATGCAATTCTTTGAGCGCTTCTTGAGCGGTTTTACTGGTGGTACTACGCATCCGCCAGAGGCTTAAATACTCCATTAATAAGGCGCGGTTGACCGCATGGTCATCCACCACCAGGACTCGAACCCCTTTCAGATCGCTCCGGGGAATCAATGCCCGCGAGGGGCGGTGGTCGAGCTGCACCGGAAGTGTGAACCAGAATGTCGAACCAACTCCCAGTTGACTCTCCACTCCAATCTTCCCGCCCATCATCTCGACCAGAAGTTTGGATATAGCTAAGCCCAATCCTGTTCCCGCAAATCTCCGTGTTGATGAGGAATCAACCTGTGAGAACTCCTTGAACAAGAGAGTCTGGTTTTCTGGGGAGATGCCGATTCCCGTATCTTGGATCCGGATCAAGTACTCGGCGTGGCTTTCATCTTTCCTGTGGAACTCGACATCGACCAGGACATGCCCCTGTGCGGTGAATTTCAGGGCGTTACCCACCAGATTTACGATGACTTGGCGGATCCGGCAGGGATCTCCGATAACTTGTGTGGGAGATTCGGGAGGAAACCGTAGGACAAACTCCAGGTTCTTCTCCGCTGCCTTGGGTAGCATGAGATCAGTGACTTCCTCGAAAGAAACGCGCAGGTCGAAGGAAATGGGATCCAAAGACAATCCGCCTGATTCGATCTTTGAGAAATCGAGGATATCATTGATGATGCTCACCAGTGATTCGCCGCAAGAACGAATGGTGCGGGCGAAATCGCGTTGCTCATGAGAAAGCTGGGTTTCCAGGAGGAGGTCGGTCATCCCGATGACTCCATTCATCGGGGTACGGATCTCATGACTCATCATAGCCAGAAAACGGCTTTTGGCGATCGTGGCGGCTTCGGCGGCTTCCTTGGCGTGTATGAGCCCTTCCTCGTAGAGCGTTCTCCGTTGCATGTTGGTGCGTACCACGGCAACGCCGCCTACCCAAGCCATCAAGATTACGGAGAGAATCGAAAGGAAAGCTAAAACACCCGCGCGCCTTCGGAGGATGGAAGTGATCCAGACCCGGGCATCATAATCAAGTCCCAGGACCGCCTCGACTTTTCCCTCTTCATCCCGCATGGGTACAAGAGCTGAGACCCAGGTTCCATACTTGTCGGTGTAAGGAGTGTTAATAAATAAACTTTCTCCCAGGAAGGGGCTCTCCAATTCTTTGTCGAGCTCACTGTAGGGCTCTCCCAGAGGAGTCCGCTCTTCATCTCCCTCATAGTCTCCATCATGGTCGAGATCCGCCTCCGCATCGACCATCAGCACAGTGGTTCCATCAGGACGCTTGCGGAAGGTGTAGATACTGCTGATACTGGGATTGAGCTCGATCCAACGTTTTTCGGCCTCGATGAGTGATAAGAAGACCGGGTCATCTGGGGGTGTCTCGAGAGTTAGGCGGCTGTGCCCCAGGCGTTCCATCTCTGCCGCGAAAGTCGGAGCGTAACCTCCTAGGATGCTCTGGAGTCTCGAGCGTTCATGGTGGTCGGCTGAGTTCACGATAATGGCGCTCACAACCAACAACCCCACCAAAGCCGCCCAGGACCATGCCGGAATCTCTTGGGCATGACCCGCATGTCTCAACCAAGCACGCACCACCAACATACCCCCGGTGGAGAGTAGGAAGAAAACAAGCAAATCGATTTGGAGCTCAAGAAGTATGCGTAACAACTAGAGTAAACCTTCTCTGGTGGTTCCAGGATGTTGCTTTTGTGTGCTTTATCTCCGCGAGTCTATCAGAATTTTTTTAAAGAAGCGCGGTTTGTCCCTGTCAATCCTGAGTCCCATTTACCTTGTTTCTGCCTTTTTTTTTCAGCCGGGTCAAGTCAAGGACTATGTTTTTGATCGTATGTTGTTTATAACCCGATAGTTGACTTAGGTGTTGTCTGTCTAAAACACAAGCCGCTGATCTTCAAGTCGAAATGAGTGCGGGCGATAATATCTCCTGTGTATTCTTCACGATGAACTCAAAGGAGAGCGTACACTCTAAGGGTGTTGGAAAGGCTTGGTGAGTGATTATCCGCAAGATCTTTCTGTGAACCTGGCACTCGATTTTCCACATCTCCACACCTTACGGCTCTTGGGAAAGGAATAGCAGTCCCGCCATGAAGGAGCACCCCTTCTCCACATCGCTTATTCAGTACGCCTCTCGTACGAATCGCCGTAATCCCATCTCATCGGGGAACATCGATCTGCTTCGTAATCTCAACCAGATCGATCTGTCCGCGCGTGAACTCTCACAACTAATCTCCAATGATCCGGCCATCACGGCCAGAGTGTTACGGGTGGCGAACTCTTCTTACTATGGAATTCCCAATAAAATTTCAACCATCAGCCACGCTACCTCCCTGCTCGGGGTAGATCAAGTCCGGACTCTGGTCCAATCGTTTTGCTTTTCCGAAATCTTCCAGGGTATCAAACCAGAGGATTGCCTCTTCGATCCACGCCGGTTCGCGGCTCACTCACTGGTGGTTTCAAGGCTCTCCGCACGGCTAGCGCGCCATTTTGGGTTTCAGATGCTGGGGAAAGGAGAGGCCGAGACAGCGGGTCTTTTGCATGATATCGGAAAGAGCGTACTGGCAACCGATCAACAGCCCTCCTCAAAAAAGATACGAGAGATCTATCAGCGCCAGGAGCAACCCACGGAGGATGGAGAGCCTCTTCCAGGATCATTGCTTCAAGCAGAAAGAGATGTTCTGGGATTCACTCATGCGGACCTGGGTGCCTGGTTGGCGGTTACTTGGAGTCTTCCTGAGGGTGTTCAGGAAGCCATTTTTTACTCCCATGGTTCCTTGGAAGAGTGCTTTCATAAAGAGTGGGCCTCTGTGGTGACCATTGCCAATTCCCTTGCCAATACCGCAGGGATGAGTTGTCTTCCGACCACGAGTGGTGAACCGATTCACGAATCCGTCGTTGGGTTCCTAAAGAGTCAAGGGAAGATCGGGCTTTACAGGATTCTTCCCGATGCGCTGCTCATGGAGATTGAATCGCTTAAAAACCTCTATGTGATGGTGGCGGAGGGGCCCTCTTCTGCTGCTGAATCCAGCGATCAACTTGCCGTAGAATCTCCCCTGCCACCGAGTGAGCCACTCGACCAGGTTTTCATTCCCTCCCTCCCCGAAACTCGTTCCAACCAGATACCAGCATGGATGGAATTCTTCCCGGGGCTGACTCAGATGAGCCGTGGACAGAAGATCTTGGGGGGGGCTTGGACTGTGGCCTTCTTCACATTGTTGCTGAGTATGGTGATTTTGGGAATTTCAGAGATGTGGGATTGGGCGGCGGTTTCGGGTTTGGCCGCGGTTCTTATCTGGTATGCCTCTTTTCTAGTGACTTGATCTTCCGGGGAGCCGCCGGATACTGTTTCATACTGCTCATGACCTTCTCTTTTTCCCACTGGGAAGGGCAGGCAACTGGATGAAGCTAACCCTTCTGATTATTCATTCAAAAAAAATGAGAATTGCCATCCTTGTTCTGATCCTCCAGAATGAATTTCACAATGCTTTCTGAACCTGATGGCAACTCAGTTGAGAGATCTTCTGTGAACAAGATGGATGGTTTTTCTTTTTCATGTGAAGGATACCTGTTGAGGGTGTTCTTCCTAGTCGTTTGTATGTGGCTGGAGCCAGGACAGGCGACATCGAAGGTTGAGCCGGGGAGTGGTGGAATGAAAGTACGGGAAATGGCTCCCAGCCTCTTCATCTGGGCGGGTGCGGTGAACACTGGGGTGTTGGTGGCTGGTTCCCATGCCCTCCTGATTGATTGTTGTGACTCAGTGACTCCGGGTGGGTTGGAGGTGTTGGGAATACAGAGGGTTGAAAAGATCCTCTGCACTCAACATAGACGTAGTCATGTGGCTGGTGTTTACGCTTTTCTGGATCAAGGCGCGGAAGTCGTTGTTCCTCGCTCTGAAAGGTCTTTATTTGATGATGTGGCTGAATACTGGGAAGACCCCAAGAACCGTTGGCATACTTACCACTTTCAACCCGGACCTGAGGTGTTGCCGGTGCCTGTTCGGGTTGTGGAGGGAGTGGGAGAGGGCAGTATCATCGAGTGGCGGGGACACACGATCCAGGTCCTGGAAACCCCCGGAGCCACCGATGGCAGTGTCTCTTATGCCCTGGATGCGGGGGGGAAACGTTTTGTTTTCAGTGGGGATGTGATCTCTGGACCAGGCCAGCTTTATGAGATTGATGCACTCCAGAAAGGATCCGGTGGAATTACTGATTATCACGGTTTCATGGGGAACCGTACGAAGCTGATTAAGAGCCTTGGCAAGCTGAAGAACTATGGTGCTCAGGTGTTGGTTCCATCCCGTGGAGAACCGATCGAAGAACCCGGGCCGGCCATTGATCTGCTCGTGAAACGGTTGGATGCTTTGTGGTTGAATTACACCTCCATTTCGGCTGTCAATCATTACTTCCCGGAGTTGTTCAAAGACCTTAGTGATGATCCAGGGCGGATGAAACCCGCCAAAACATGCTTGCTTCCGCATTGGGTTAGGCGGGTGGCTTATACGAGCTTCGCGGTGCTCTCGGATTCCTCATCAGCCCTTTTGATCGACTGCGGGCATGACTCCGTACTGCAGAAACTCGATGAATGGAAGCATGATAATAAGATTCAATCGGTCGATGCCTGTTGGGTAACCCATTATCACGATGACCATGTGGATTCGCTTCACCGCTTGGGAAACGCTTATGGTTGCCCCATCTGGTGCGATGAGAGCATGAAGGATGTTCTGGAACACCCGGGGTGCTACTTCCTGCCCTGCATCTCACCCTGCCGTGCCCCGGTGGCGCGTTCTACCCAGGATGGAGAGAAGTGGAATTGGCGGGAGTTCCAGCTCACCGCTTATCACTTTCCTGGCCAGACTCTTTACCATGGCGGGTTGCTGGTTGAGGGGTATGGCAAAAAGGTGTTCTTCGCGGGAGATTCCGGCGCGCCAACCGGCGTCGATGACTACACGGCGGGTAACCGGACATTCCTCGGAACTGGACGAGGATTCAGGCGGTGCGTGGCGATCTGGCGGGAGTGCCGTCCGGATTTCATTGTGAACCAACACCAGGAACGCGCCTTTGTCTTCGATGACAATGAGCTTGACAAGATCGATCACATGCTCGCCGAAAGAGAGTGCATCCTGGCGGAGATGGTTCCATGGTCCAATCCCAACTTCGCGGTGGACACGGGGTGGGTGAGAACATATCCCTATGAACAACAGGCGGCACGAGGGGCTACAATCGCGCTTGATGTCCAGTTCACCAACCATGGTCCGCTAGTTGCGAAGGGACAGGTGGAGCCGGTTCTACCCGATGGATGGACCTGGGACCAGACCAGAAATCAGGCGGAGTTCACCGTGCCGCCACGAACCTGTGGACTGGTGGTTCCTGACCATCCTGATTCAGATGTTTTTTCGCGGCTCTGGCTGACCATCCCGGAGAAGGTAACCCCTGGACGGTATGTGATCCCGGTGAGGGTGACTTGGGATGGAAGGTACTTGGGGCAGATCCGGCATGGGGTGGTGGAAGTCTATTGA
>CAYRBI010000141.1:0-12832 GCA_964422415.1 uncultured bacterium
GGGCCGTATCTCAGTCCCAGTGTGGCCGGTCACCCTCTCAGGTCGGCTATCGATCGTCGCCTTGGTGAGCCATTACCTCACCAACAAGCTAATCGACCGCGGGCTTCTCTTCAGACGGTAGGTCCCGAGGGATCCCCACCTTTGATCCAGGAAACATGCGAATCCTGAATGTTACGCGGTATTAGCACCGGTTTCCCGATGTTATCCCCCATCCGAAGGCAAATTACCCACGTGTTACTCACCCGTTCGCCACTAGCTTCCCACCCGAAGGTAGGTCGCCCGTTCGACTTGCATGCCTTATCCACGCCGCCAGCGTTCGTTCTGAGCCAGGATCAAACTCTCCATTGTCACTTGATCTTGGCAACCAAACAAACAGCACTTTTTATTGTTCTGTTCGATTGGATGTGTTTAGTTTTTGGGAATACAACTCGCCACAGACGGGCTTAATGCCCTCTACGCGACTTGCTTCTCATTTGCAGGCTTTCTTCTCTCTGTTTTCAAAGACCGCCCTGCTGTGTTTGTTTTTTTCTCAGCAGGCAAAAAGGGATCATACCATCGCCCCCACTTCTGTCAATGGTTACCAGAGCCTTTCCCTCCCCATATCCCATAACCCCTTACAAATGAGCCGCTTACCGAATCCATACAAAGCCCCGGCCGAGGTTGTTTTGAGGGATAGATGGCCCATGTGATTGCATCCCCCACCCAGGGGCTCTTGCCGGGGCTTTTTCACTCCAGTATCTTGAGGATATGACCGGTTCCATTTCACACGATCGTGAAGAAGAAACACCTGAAATGAAGGCCCGTTGGTTCCAGGGTTTGACCATCGAGGAGCGGATGGAGGTGTTCTGCGCCTGGACCGATCTCATACTCACAGTCAATCCAAGTATTATGGAGAAGAGGCGTGCTGAACCTGTACCGGGACGTGTTCGGGTGCTTGAGATCCCATGAGGTTCATTATGTGATCATCGGAGGGGTGGCTGCGGTTCTTCATGGTATGTAAAAGAGATCTGGTCCGGTCAAAACAGGCTGCGGGCCGTGATATCGATCTTGCTGATGTACACCAATTAATTCTTCCCCCTCCCGAAAGCTAGACCAAGCACATCCCTTGATCGGGAAAAAAAGGGAAGCCCAAGCAACAGAAAATCAGAGCTCCAGAGCGCTTGATTTCTATCTACAGGTTGTGAATATTTTTTGTTTACAGCACCCTTTCTCTCCTCTAGCATGGTCCGTAAAACCAGCTTCCGGAGGTATCGCCATGACCTCTTCTTCCCCAAGCCGTCCGATTTCGAAGTTATTCTCTTCCCTCTTGATTGGCTTATGTTTGGCTGTGTGTGGACTGGGTCTCTCTTCTCCAACACTCGCCCAGCCACAAGACCGGGACAGCAATGGAATCATCGACGTTTATGATCTGCTCCTGTACCTGACTGCTTTCCAGCCCGGGATTGACGGTTACAGTGAGACCTTCAGTTATGGGCTGGCGTGGAATAGCACTCCCGAAACCACCTTTGATATCGCCGACTATTTTGTGACCACCGCCGGAAGCACCTGGCACTATACGGGAATGGCGGGCGCCACGACCGAAGATGATTTCCGGTGGACTGTCGAGACCACCCAGCAGAATGTGGGCAGCGGAAAAATGGCCTCGCGGTTCCGCACTGACACCGATGAAGCCAGCGACGACCGGAATGGAGATGTGGATTTCTGGCTGTTGGAAAGCGACGGAAGGCTCGAATACTGGGGGCTTCACTTGGGCAAGTCTCATTCAATCGGGGAATACGCCACCATTCCCGCCCAGGACATTGTATTCACAGATCCGGTCGAGATAGGGCACGCGGGACTCAAAGTTGGCGACACGGTCACAGACACTGGAGCCGGAAGCGCGCAAGTCATCATAATCTATCCAATGTCTCTAGCTGGAGTCGCCAAGTCCAATGTCAAGTACACAGGCTTCCTCTCCACCTTTGACACCCCCTTGGGAACTTTTACAGATGTCCTACGGATCGTCATTGATCTCACACTCGAAATTACCCCTCCGGGATTCTCCACCCCCTATAGTTTCGAAATCAAAAACAACACCTTCTTCTTGAAAAAGGGAGTGGGGATGATTGCCCAAGACCAGAGTCCCGATGATAATGACGCCAAAATCCAAGGAATTGATGAAGGAAGTGTCATTGTCGACGGAACCCCAATACCCATTACCGCCAACTGAGGAAGCACGGGAAAAAAACAAGGGTTTGCCATCCCATCCTATCGAACACATCAGCGAGGGATTACTCGAAAAGATCCTCGTGGGTTGGTTTTTGATTTTTTACGGGTTAATCCTGATCCGGAATGCCTGGCTATCGGATGATGCTTACATCACCTTACGGGTGGTGGACAACTTCGTTAACGGATACGGGCTACGGTACAACATTGACGAACGGGTCCAGGCATTTACCCATCCCTTGTGGATGTTCTTGCTCTCGGGAGTTTACTCGGTCACTCGTGAGGGCTATCTGACCCTGTTGTTTCTCTGCTTCGTAGCCTCGCTGATGAGTGTGGCTTGCGTGGCCTTCCGAATGGCTGCCACACCAATGAGTGCCTTGTTGACCCTGCTCTCGTTGATCCTCTCGCAGTCTTTCATGGATTACTCCACCTCAGGCTTGGAAAATCCACTTACACATCTGCTAGCGTTGTCGATGCTGATCCTCTATCTCAAACGGGAGCCATGCTTCAGGACTGTCCTGCTGATGGCTTTCCTGATGTGCCTGTCCACTTTGAACCGGATGGATACGATCCTTCTGTTCTTACCGGTACTGGCGGTGTGGGTGTGGCAATACGGGATCACTCGAGGCATGTTCACGGTAATCCTGGGATTTCTACCCTTTGTTGGATGGGAACTCTTTTCAATCCTCTACTATGGTTTTCCCTTCCCCAATAATGCCTATGCAAAACTGGGTGCGGATGTGGGTACGGGAGCATTATTTGTCCAAGGATTATTCTACTTTCTGGACTCGATTGAGACCGACCCACTCACTCCCCTGCTCATCTTCCTGGGGATTCTCATTCCTTTCCTGGTGAAAAACTGGAAACACCTCCCAGTCATCCTGGGGGTGCTCTTCTATTTGATTTACTTATTACGGATTGGGGGAGACTTCATGAGTGGGAGGTACTTTTCCACCCCTTTCCTGCTCATGGTAGCCTTGATTGCAACTTATCCTCTCACCACATCAATCCGTGTTTGGCCTCTCCCTTTCGTGATCGTGTTAGTGATGGGATTGAGTTCTTCGCATCCCAATCTGGTGCTTCCGGAGCGAAGGTCCGCCCCCAAAGAGGGAGAGCCCATCTCTACCGGATACATCAGTCCCCGTGGCATCGCTAATGAGCGTCTGTTCTACTTTTACAGGTCGGGCCTGATACATGTAAATCCGGATTTCTTTATCGAAAGCGAGAATGCTTTCCTGCATGGAAATGAGCATTCTCATGTCAAGGTGGCCAAGTGCATTGGTTTTTATGGGTACAGTTGTCCCCGGGAGACCCACATCATCGATATCTGGGCCTTGATCGACCCCCTTCTGGCGCGTCTCCCCGCGATCCGGGCCGACCGTGGCGAGGGACGGGTGGGACATTTTGAACGCATGATTCCCGATGGCTACTATGAGACCCTGGAGAGTGGCGAGGACCGGTTCACTGACCGTTCGCTGGCGGAGTATTACAAAGCCCTTTCACAGCTCACCCGCGCAGACCTTTTCTCGCCCGGGCGGGTCCAAGTCATCTATGACATGAACCTTGGGCGTTATAATCATCTCATTGACACCCGGCGTTATTTGAATCCGAAAATGAGATTACTCAAACTCGATGAGGTCTCAGCCCCCAAGGCGGAGAACATGTCAATAGATGACCCAACCCTACTCAGAGACTGGATGGAGGGTCTCCAAGTGGATCTGGGAGCAAAGCGGAACTGCTCACGAATCGAGATCAGTCTGGATCCAACGACCACCTATGATCTCTATTTCACCGCCGCCCCCACCGAGGTGGGTCATCTGAAAATCGAGCCTTCCCCGGAGAAAAATGGGCTGGCACTGCATGAGATCCAGGTTCCTCCACAAGCCGTGACAAGTGGATACAATCTGATCCGGTTATTTCCCGAAGAACCAATAGAAAAAATCGCCTTAGGACATATACGATTGCTGGATAACTGATGGACTGAAATGTACCCCCTCTTGGGAGGGATATCCAAGGGAAGGAAGGAAAGAACTCATGACTTCAGGAAGAAAACTGATTCTGTACTCCACACTTTCCATTCTGATTCTGGCCAACGCGGGATGCGCCCAGGATAAACCAACTGTCCCAGGAGCAACCTATCTGCTGGATGCCACCATGACCACCAGCGATGGAGTCAAGTTGGTCATGGACATCATCCTTCCACCGGGCGAGGGTCCTTTCCCAGTCATGTTGTGGCGGAATCCCTACAACAAGGATGGAGTCACGAACGGAGAAGCCCGTCAGTTTGTGGAGGCGGGTTACGCCGCAGTCTCGCAGGATAGCCGGGGGAGAAACAAATCCGGGGGAGTCTGGGATCCTTTCCGTTATGAACGCCATGATGGCTGGGAGACACAGGAGTGGATCGGCAAGCAGAAATGGTGCAATGGCAGCATTGGAACAGCTGGGGGGTCCTATCTCGGATTCACCCAGTGCATCAGCGCTCCCGAAGCATCCTCTTACCTGAAGGCGATAGTCCCCGAGGTTCCTTGGGGGAACACCTATGAGGATTGCCTGTATTCTGGCGGTTGCCTACATCTGCTGCTGGCGATGAGTTGGGGCTCGATCATGCAAATGAGCAAAGTGGGGAAACCGGTTCCTGATTTCGCCAAGGAAGATCTGTTCAAACATCTCCCCCTCAAGACCTGGGATGATTGCCTGGGCGAGAAGGTCCAGTATCTACGCGATTGGGCAGCCCATCCCACTCATGATGATTACTGGAAAGACCACGAGGTGGGAGACCGGATTGAGAATATCAAGTGTGCCGGACTGTACTACGGCGGGTGGTTCGACATCTTCACGGATGGGGTGCTGGAATACTGGAGCGCGGCCAGGACACGAGCTAAGAATCCAACAGTACGCGAACACCAGTATCTGGTCATGGGTCCCTGGACACATGGAGGCTCGCAGGAGAGCGGGAAGAATGGAGATCTGAACTTTGGGCCACAATCCCATATGAAGAAGACTCCGATGCGGATGGAGTTTCTGGATGAGATGGTGCGTGGAAAGGATACCAGTTTCAGTAGCAAGACCGCCCCGCTCCAGATCTTCGTGATGGGGGCGAACCGTTGGCGGAACGAGCAGGAGTGGCCTTTGGCGCGTACCCAGTATAAAAAACTCTATCTGACAGGAGATGGCGCGGCGAACACCTCCGGAGGACAGGGGACCTTGAGTTGGGAGCAACCCACCCCCGCGGGGAAGCCCGATTCTTTCACCTACAATCCCGATGACCCAGTTCCAACTGAGGGGGGTGCCCTGCTCTGGCCGACAGCGGGACCAAGAGATCAAACCAAAGTTGAACAACGCCAGGATGTGCTGGTCTACTCCTCTCCCATTCTCTCGGAGACAGTCGAGGTCACTGGTCCGGTTTGTATGAAACTCTTTGCCGCCACCAGCGCGAAAGACACCGACTTCACCGCCAAGCTGGTGGATGTCCATCCTGGTCCCGATGGAAAGGAAATCCCCTATGGGATCACCGATGGTATTCTGCGCGCACGGTTCCGTGAGTCCAACAAAGAGACAAAACTGATCGAGCCGGGGAAGGTTTACGAGTACACGATCGAGCTGGGCAACACCAGCATCGCGTTTGTACCCGGGCACAGGATCCGTCTGGAGGTGTCTAGCAGCAACTTCCCAAAGTATGAACGGAACACCAATACGGGGAATCCCTTAGGCGAGGATACCTCCGGAGTACCGGCCACTCAGACGATACACCGTTCGGTGGAGTATCCCTCACACCTGGTGCTGCCAGTGATTGAGAACTGAGAGATAGTTGGCAGTTTGTTGAGTTGATCGAGGTTATGATGGGGCCGTGGAGCCGCCTTCGCGGGAATGACGCGACTTTGCATTACCGCTTTGATCCGTCATTTCCGCGAAGGCAGGAATCCACGGCCTCATCCTCTTGTCTAGCAGTCTTCTGGCTTCACCAACAACCGCTCGACTGCTTCAAGCAGTTCGTTGCGTCCGCTCTTGGTCTCGGCGGAAGTAGCCACCACAGGCCAATCGAGGCCTTGAAGACAGTCCTTACGGAACCGAACGGCAGCCTGGCGGGCGTCGTTTTTGCTGAGCTTGTCGACTTTGGTGAGGGCAATCACCGTTTTTATCTCCGACTCAGCCAGCCACTCTATCATCTCCTGGTCGCTCTGCATGAGAGGATGCCTGGAGTCGATCAGTTGGATGACAGCGGCGAGGGTCTGCCTGTCGCGGAGATAAGTGTCGACGAGATTCCCCCATTTTTCGATCTCACCCTTAGAGAGACGAGCAAATCCATAGCCTGGTAGATCGACCAGCCGCCATCTTCCCCCCACATCGAAGAAGTTAATCGCACGGGTTTTTCCCGGGGATTTGGAGACCTTGGCCACCCCATGTCTTCCCACCAACAGGTTCAAAAGGCTGGACTTGCCAACATTCGACCTCCCGCTGAGGGCGATTTCGGGTGGTCCCGCCGCCGGAAAGTGGCTGGGTTTGACTGCACTGAGAAGATATTGGCATTCAAAAGATCGTGTCATATCAGAACTGGGGGGTGAGAACCTTTTCTTTCACGCCAGTGTGAGAAGAATCTCTCAGCTGGAGGAGTAGATCAAGGAGAGATATCTCCTAAAACACCTTCTATCACGCTGTCTCTCTGATTACAAGAACAAGGGGTCTTTCTTAACCATAGCATTCTCAGTGAGATAAAGAAGGACTACCACACCCGCATTGTTTTCTTCAGAAATGGCACGCACCCTGCTCATATCCATGCTCACCAGGGAGAGGAGAAGAAAACGATGCAATCCGACGGGTTCTGCCTGAAGAGATACTACCGGGAGATTTCCAACAAACCACTGCTGTCCCCCGCGGAAGAGAGAGAGATATCGCGCAGGGCACGGCAAGGAGATACAGAAGCCCGGAAAAGACTCATCGAAGCCAACCTCCGTTTCGTGGTGAAAATGGCTATCCCGTATTGCAATCACGGCCTCTCCCTGGAAGATCTCATCCAGGAAGGCAATCTGGGTCTCCTGGAGGGGGTTGAGAGATTCGATCCTGAAAAGGGATTCCGTCTGACCACTTATGTCTCCTGGTGGATTCGTCTGGCCATTCAACGAGCGATCGAGCAGAAGAGTTTGCCAGTTCGTATCCCTGCCAACAAACTCGAGCAAATCCGTAAGGTGAAGAGTTTCCGCCTGAGTTTCGAACTGAGCAAAGGACGTCAACCCCGCCCCGCCGAAATCGCACGGGCACTCAAGATCAAAGTTAAATTGGTCGAAGAACTCCAGACCTTGGAGGCCACCTACTACTCTCTGGATTGCGCTCCAGAGGAGGACTCACCCAACCTCCTTCAAGTCCTGCAGGATGAGACGAACGAACACCCCGAGAGGGAAATCACCCAGGGCGAAATGAAGCGGCAACTTAATCTGGCAATGCGGGTGCTCTCTCCCAAGGAACGCGATGTACTTCAACACCGGTTCGGTTTGAAGGATGAAAAGAAAGGCCTCAGTTTACGTCAGATTGGACGACTCATCGGGCTTTCCGCCGAGGGTGTCCGCCGTATCGAAGAGCAGGCGCTCCAGAAACTCCGCCGCCCACTGGTGCGGTCTTACGTGGAGGGATTCGTATAGGAGCACCTCATAAATCAGGCTAGAACCAGGGGACCGACCCACCTCACGCGGCCCCTGGCAACCACTAGGGGCAGACCTTGGAGCCAGGTCTGCCTCTTTCTTTTTATGTGAGTTGACTTTTCCCTCTCAATCTAAGTCCTCAAGTGTCCCCAGCATCTCCTCGCGAGCTCGCCACTCCGTCTTCATCTCATTCCCATCCCAGTCCAGCACCCACCGTCCCAGTGAGTAGCCCTTTTTACGGTGCAGGATGGGGGCGCCGGGATTCAAGTACACCAGATTGGGTAGCGAGGGACTGCGGAATCGCCACGGATGATGGATGTGGCCATGCAGCCAGTAGACTGGAACTTGAGCGGGACTGAGTGCATGAAGCACCAGATTAGCCCCCCGGAGTTCATGACCTCGTTGTTGAGTCCTATGACTGGGAGGAACTTCAGCCGGATAGTGGCAGACAAAGACAATAGCCCGGGTCTCATTCTTCGAGCATGATTCAACTAATCTTCGGAGGAGGTTTGCTAAACCAGATGTGGCCAGCCCACGTGCGGATAAGGGATTTGGACAACAAGGATCGAATCCCAAGAGCACCAGGCCATCGGTTAAAGGTTTCATGAAGGGTTCTCTACCACCGCCACCACGGAACTCAGCGAAGTGGGATTCAAAGGCTTGGATCAGTTCCACGCGCCGTGTGTAGCGGTCATGATTGCCACACAGGATCGTGACCATCGCTGGATCCTGGAGCCACGGCTGGAAAGCTTTCTTGAAGTCCGCAAATTCACTCTCCAAAGAAGTAGTGGAGATGTCTCCAGAAACCACCAGATGATCAGGTTGGTCGGATTCGAGGGCGGCCACAAGTTCAGGGATGGCTCCGAGCCTGAACTTCCTTGCCCGGCGCAAGATGAGATTCGTCAGTCCAAGAATCCTTTTGCCATACCATTCCCACGGATTCCAGGGTATATGCCAGAAGTGGAGATCCGAGATATGAACAATCCGGTAGTTGCTCGACAAGATGAGTCCTTCAAATGATTCACTCGCGGGCATTACTTTACTCTGGATTCAATCGTCATTCTGCCCCCTTCCCAATCACCCATGGAATTTTTTAATTCAGGGAAATGGCGACGGGAAAAAAAAACTTGTTGACCGTGAGTTAAAAAGTGGGTATTGATATTTAAAGTACAATATTTCTAATCTGTGTATTACTGATGTGGGAAGTGGGGATAAGGGGATGCGAACTGGTCTATGTGGGATATGTGGAGAACCGGTCCCGGCCATCTACGATATTCGGGATGGAAAAGTATATTTGAAGAAACAGTGCCCGGTGTGCGGTGACACCTCGGCACTGGTTTCCAAGAACGCCGGGAAGTGGCGTTGGAAGAGAGACATAACTGGTTTCACGGAACCAGCAGATACAGGGTGCAGGATGTCCTGCTCCACCTGTGATCATCAGGTCCATACCCCACCATACACCGTGTCCATGGATGTGACCAACCGGTGTAACCAGCGATGCCCGATCTGCCTTGCCAATGTCGACGCGATGGGTTTTGACTTCAATCCTCCCATCGAGTACTTCGAAAAAATCTTCCGGCATTTCGAGGGAGCCCAGCCCAGACCCAACATGTGCTTCTTCGGAGGAGAACCCACGGTCCGTGAGGACCTCCTAGACATCATCCGTCTCGCCAAGTCTTATGGGCACCAGGTTCAGATCTTCACCAATGGGCTGAAACTGGCCAACCGTGATTACTGCCGTGAGCTCTGCTCGCTGGGGTTGCAGTTGAATTTCGGTTTTGATGGCACCCGCCCGGAGATCTACAAGCAACTGCGCGGACACGACACACTCGAAATACGGAAAAAGGCTCTCAGTAACATTGCCGAGTTTGGCGTAAACAAGCTGGTGATTTCCAGCACCATGGCCGAAGGGGTCAACGACGAGAATATCCAGGAGATGCTGGAGTATCTCCATGGTTTCCGCCAACAGGTCTCCGTGTGGGCGTTTGTGCCTCTGACTCCCTGTTGGGAACCGGGCAAAGTGGATTTGGAGGCCACCACTACCGAATGCGTCGAAAGGATGTTTGAGCGAGCCATCCCGGGAATCGAGTGGGTCCCCACCGGCATGTTGAAGTTTAAGGTACTGTCACGGTTCTTCGGGAGACAGACTCTGGGCGGTTCCCATCCAAACTGTGAAAGCGCCACTCTCCTCGTATCCGATGGGCAGCGTTACCGGCCCATCCAGGAATACCTGAAGGTTCCGTTGTCCAGACTCCTTCAAGAACTCAGGCGGTTGGACACAGAGATGCTCGAAGAGTCCGCGACACTCTCCAAGAGTGGACTCCGCCGACGCGTTCTCGATGTAAAAATCTTCTTGAAGACGGTCAGGATTCTGGGAAGGTTCGTCCAACTCCGGAGTATGCTCGCCCAGCCAGTAGCCATGAACACCTTACTCGCGGTGTGGGATCTGATCCGTGGGAAGAAAATTGACCGCATCCTCAACGAACGGACCTCCTTCAAGTCAGTGCTCACCCTCATCACCATCCCATATGAGGATATGGGTGGTTTGGAGGATGCGCGCCTCAAGGACTGCCCCGCCGTATTTGCTTATGAGGATGTCCAGACCGGCCGGATCAAGACCACCGCGTTTTGCTCCTGGCAGACCATCAAAGAGGATGTTTGCCGGGGAATCCAGGAGCATTACCATCCAAAGAAGACTGCGGCTGTTATTGAAAACACTTCAAACAGGCCAGTTTCAGTCCCCTGAGGAGTCACGCAACTGGGAAAGATCTCCCGGTTCATGGATTCGGTCAAACCTGCTTGACACCAAGTTGTAAGTCACCTACTATAAGTGCTGGGGATACAATATATTCCGAACTTGTCTAGGGGGGAGAGATCGGATGAACCAGCCGAGAATGATTCCGGCGCAACCAACAAGTGCGCCTACTGCTCAAGTTTCCAACACGACGCTTGAAATCGAAGATTTATCTCGCGATCAACGTACCATCTTGAATAAGATCACCCAGCGCTTCCGTGAAGCGGGAGTGGTCCAAGTTCTGACCGGGGCTCGTGAGAGTGGAAAATCCATACTCGCCGAAATGGCCGGGCGCTGTCTTGAAAAAGAGACGGTGACTGTCTTGATCAGTAAGGGGATGGAACAACCGCCCGCGCAGAAGCGGATGGTCCAAGAGGCGTATGCCTCCTACCCACACATGTTGGGTACCATTCTCCGTCAAACCGGTTTTTATGCGCGTGGGGAGGAAACCGACCTGGTAGAGCAGATGGTCGAAAGACTCCGTGAACTGCGCCAGTCGGAAAAACGCCTGCTTCTCATCCTGGATGATGCGCAAGATATCACACCGGGAGTCTGGAAACGGATGCAGGCCTGGCTTGATTACCAGGACCGTGGATTGCGCATGTTCCAGGTGCTCCTGGTAGGTTCTCCCATTCTGAAGAAGATGATGGGGGAGCCCATTCTACGGGGATGGCGGCGTTGGACCCACGGGAGTTACGACCTTAAGTTACTCAAATGGGGACATGCAACTGAAGAAGCCCGCCGGGCCCTCAAGCGCGCTTGTGTTGTTCTCAGTCAACGCGCCAACACCGAGGAACCAATCGCACCGCCACGGATGACCTGGTTCGCTATCCGCAAGATCACACGCGAATCAGGGGGACGTCCGGGACGCATGTATGAGCTCATCCGCCGCGCTCTTTCCGCCTCGATCAGGCAGGGGGGAGTCAGTATCACACGCCGTTTTCTCCACCAGGCGGATGCTCTCCGGTCACCGGCTCTGCATCCCACCAAGGTGAAGAAGGCAGTCAAAGCGAAGGAGAAGACTTCCGAGGCCCCTGTACCCCTTCGGGAAGAAACCTCACAGCCCGTTCCGCATGGGGACTTTGCTGGACGTTGGATGCGATATGGGTTAGCAGGATTGCTGGCTGTCTTTATTACCGGCGCGGGTTGGGGAGTTCATGCCTGGTTGAAGGCCTCGGCTGAGCGGTCGGAGCCATTGATCGTAGTCGAAGACAATGGTGAGGAGGTGGTCGCACCAGCCATCGCCGCACCACAGGTGGCGGAACAACCGGCACCCGTATCACCAGTATCACCTATACCTAAGGCCGCGAATCAGGTGGACAGCTACTTGTCCGAGGATCTCACCACCACCTCAAATAAAGCCTCTGGAGGCAATGATGTCTGGAGTCCACTCCCCACTGGAGTGGCAACAGGTCAAGAAACAACTTCATCAGCGGGGTTGGCATCAGGCCAGCCCACGGTGTCCACAATTACTACGCAACCACCCCTTCCGGGTACAACCACACCGGTCAACGGTGAATTGGGTCTCCAGAGTTCCGAATCACTGAACCCATCGGCTCCGGTAGTTGCTCAACAACCAGCCACAGTCTCCAACGGTCTTCCATCCATCCAGGAGGAAGCGTTAACAGAGCCAAAACCACAAGCCATAGTAGCAGTGACACAGGTACCCTCAACAGAGCCAAGCGGTATCGCCAAGCCATCCGAGGTCCTTCATCTCACAGGCCCAGAAAAGGCTCTTGAACAAGCCACTACCTCAGCCGAAACACCGAAACTAGCAGGTCCAGTCAAGACAACTGGTTCAAAACCCCGGCTTCGCAAGAAGACCCTTGAAGCACTCGCGAAGTTGGAAAAGAGGCTCAATTAGGCCTGACAGATTGTCAGAAAGGTTGGTTTGTGTTGTGGCCCTGGATTCCCGTTCCCATGGGATTTCAGGGCCACACTTTTTTAGGTGGAATCGCTGGTCTCAAGAGTCCGGGTAGCGGATTCATATGACAGAGAACACGAAGCAGCACAGCCCTTCGCCGGTTTCCGGCACCCACAAGGCATGAAAATAGACCTCACCAGCTGGTCCAGGAGTTGCACTCCTGGACCGGGGCCTTCTGTGGGAGTTGTACTCCCACGCCGCTTAACTCAGTTGTAGACACTGGCGAAGTGCAACTTCGCCAGAAGGGTTCCGCCCACGAGTACAACTCGTGGGCGA
>CAYRBI010000141.1:12932-16294 GCA_964422415.1 uncultured bacterium
GGCGAAGTGCAACTTCGCCAGAAGGGTTCCGCCCACGAGTACAACTCGTGGGCGAGTTGAATTTGTGGTTTTTTGCCAGTTTTCAGGCATGTGCCGTTCTATTTTCGAAGCAGTCCCTGTACCAAGCCGCCACACCCCTCAGTTATTGAGGATTGGGTAGAAATGCTGCTTCGCCATTATTGGATTGTGGGAGATGATGACACGCCAGAAATCTCCCCGGCTGTGAGTTCCATTGGTGGGAGAGTAGGGGAGGCCTTCGCGCAGACCATCGTGGTTCGTATCAATAGTCACCCCCATATCACGTCTCCAATCACCCGCAACCTGATCAGGCCCCATTCCAAAGACTGCGCCGTAACCAATTTTAATACCCTGCCCTTTCGCATCGACTGCGAATGGGACTGTATCATACCCGTGTGGGATCACCTTGTTACCAAACGGATCCATGATCTCCGAAGAGTTCATATACTTCATCGGAGTCGTCAACGGACAAAGGATACCAGGAGAATAAAAACCAGAGTCACCGCCGACGAAGCGGATCGATCCCATGCTTCCAGTGGGTAGCCCGGGATCATTGCAGCTACATGCGGCACGGGGGCTGGCACAACCCGACAATCCCCCCGGAACACGCGCGCGCACTCGAGAAACATAATTTTGAAAATCTTTGTTGTTCACACCAATATCATTGTAATCAGGGACTACATCCCCCCAATCAATGATATGTGATTCCATGGCCATTTGAATGGAGCGCATGTTTCCTTTTGTCTGCGCCACCTTGGCACGGACCTGCGCTTCCAGAAAATTGGGTAAAGCAATCGAAATGAGGATGAGGATAATCGCGATAACTATAAGCAGCTCAATCAGGGTAAAGCCTTTACAGCGGATCACGGGTGTCAACCTCCTGTTATAAATGCAAAGAGGGTGGGCACGTGACATGACGCACCCACCCTCCATTCTAGCCTACTTTAGTACTGAGTCCACAGTTCAATTGCGGTGCTACCAATCTCATCCGCGCCCAGATCAGGATTGCTCCCACCCTGGGGACGGACTTGATTATCAAAGTCCTCGGTAATGCCCTTATCCAATCCAACACCTTCAGCTGGAGAGCCAGAGGTTAAGTGAATCTTGTCTTCGGACAGTAGAGGATCTTCATTGAGTTCGGTAGCCCCCGCGACACCTCTCAGGGCATCATCGGGATTGGAGGAAAGGACGTTGAACATGTTCACACCGGCCTCTACGGTCACATACCCATAGAGTCCACGAGTTCCCATCACCAGAACATCACTGGTATTGGGATGGTTGATGATGTTGTTATGGAAGACATAGGTTCCCAGATCGATGTTATCCGAGAAATCCTGCCCCAGGAACAACCACTGGATGAAGTTGGGAGCTTGCTTGCCAGGAGCATCCGTGAAGGTGCAATGGGTGAAACGATAGGTGTTGTAATGCCCCTCACCGGTCATCTGACGCTCATTCTGGTTGCCCGCAAAGAACACACAGTTGGTGAAGTCATATTCAGCCTCATCTCCATCCGCCGCCCAGAGAACCCTCGCGCCACCCTCTTCGCGTGGACCAAAGACGCAGCGCTGGACATTCCAGATGGTTCCCGGCGTTGAGGATCCGTTTCCACCAAAGATTCCAGTATTCCCACTGAAGTCACAATCAAAGACGTTCATCTGGTGGGGCCGGTCAGAGCACCCCAGACCGAGATTCCCCTTGTTTGTGGTGTTCTCCACAAAGGTGCATTGGGTGAAGGTGAGCGATTTATTGGGATTATTAAGGGTGCAAATGACACCCGTGCCGTCAGGAGCAGGACCAAAGGTACACCCCTCGATGTAGGAATTCATTGCGGCATCACCCAGCCAGAGCCGTGGATTCCCATTATCGTCTGTACGGCGGAAGGTGCAGTTGTGGATGGAAGCCGTGTCACCGATAAAGCACACCCGGTTGTCCAGACTGACCCCCGCGGCATCGATCTCCACGATGCAATCGAACATGTAGAACACGGAGTCATCCGAGTTCTGGAAGACTGCCAGGACATTGCCTCCCGCATTGAGATTCGCATCATCGATCCGGATCAGGTGCAGTCCTTTGAGGATGGCTCGGCGTCCGGCATCATAGACCCGGATGGCCTCCCCGGTTGAAATTGCCGTTCCGGCCACAATCCGTGGGGTTTGACCAGAGGCGGCCTGGATGGTGATTTCCTTGTCCAGGTTGAAGGAGGAGTAATCCAAGCTGTCCTGGATGGTAATGACACACCCCGTGGAAGCACCCGCCACCGCTTCGAGGAGGGCGGTACCACCACCTGAGACGCTGACGTTGCAGCCGCTCTGAGTGGGGGTGACGGTCGCGGTCGGGGTGGGTGTGCGGGTCGGAGTCGGATTGTTGAGCGGAGTGGGTGTCTCAGTCGGAGCTGCACCCGGTTGAATCGCGGACTCATCCGCTCCGAGGTCGGGATTGCCGCCCCCCAGAGGACGTGATTCGCCATCGATATCATTAGTCACCCCGGCACTCTCACCAGCCGCCAAGGCCTCCGAGCCCGCCTTGAGGTGGTAACCATCGGAATCAAAGACCGCGTGTCCAAAGATACTGGTCCCGGCATTCACAATCAAATCGCCATTCAGGACCTTGCCGGCATCGAGGCCATAAGTCTCCCAGAGAACGGTTCCCGCGGTTACCACAGGCGCTTGAAATAGAGGATTCCCCGGGTTGTTGTAGAAGAGACTGACACCATTGGTGGCATCCGGAGTGCTTACGATACAGTTGCGTACATCAATGGTGTTAACGGCCACATCCTCACCTTCCATGAAGAACCAGACTCTGCCCGATGGCGTGGAGGCACCGGGACTCTGGGCGAAGGTGCAATGCTTGACATTCCAGGTCTGGCCGTAGGCTCCAGAGAAGCTCACATGCTCGCGTGAGTTCGCCAGGAACACATCGTTGGTAAGGTTGAATGTGATGCCATTGCCATCGCCCGCAAAGATCTGCCAGTCGCTGTTCATGGGATTGAAGATGGTCCGCTGGATATTGAAGATGGTCCCCGGCGAAGAAGAGCCATTGCCGGCATAGATGGCATAAACCCCTGTGGCGAAGGTGCAACCATTGATGTTGTAGGTCTGTGGGCGGTCACAGGCGTTAATCCCCCGGCCACCACCAATCAAGCCAGTGAAGGTACAGTCATTGAAGGTGATAGTGCCGTTTTCCTTCGGAATTGAGGTGACACCACTCGCTCCCGCGCTTCCAGGCCCAAAGGTACAGTCATTGAAGGTGGCGTCATTGCCTCCATCAAAGAGCATTACGCAGGGATTCCCATTGGTATCACTCCGGCGGAAGGTGCAGCCGTTACAGACCACCTTGTCTCCGAA
>CAYRBI010000142.1:0-16240 GCA_964422415.1 uncultured bacterium
GGGTTCCATACGGATGCTTTCAACAGTTCTTATTGGAACTTCACCCAATGCCTGGAGTGGGCGGAGCGGAACCGGCTGCATTACATCGAGTGTGGTGTGATCGATGGGGTCAGTTGGATTCATGGTCTGGGTTATCAGCCGCATGTGGCCCTGTATGAGGATCCCGCCCTGCTACGGCACACCATGGCCAACCATGGTATCCGTTTCTCGCAGATTGATGCGGCTTATCCCCTTTCTGGAATCGATGGACCCAGCCGGGGTCTTCCCTATGTCTTAAAATCCATCCCCTGGGCCAAACATGCGGGCTGTCCAAATGTGACTACTACCGATGGCTTGCATCGTCCCGCCGGTCTCGACGATGACACCGCCATGGAGCGTATGAAGGAAACCTATAGCCTTATCCTGGAAACCGCCCAAGCCTACGACATGATCATCACCATCGAGGTTCATGGTTACTTCACCACCAACCCAGACCGCATGGAGCAAATGCTTGCTTTTCACGACAGCCCTCTGTTACAGATGAATCTCGACACGGGAAATTCCTACATCGCGGGCCAGGACCCGGTGGAATTCTGCCGCCGCTTCAAGAACAAAATCGCCCATGTCCACATCAAGGATGTCAGTGAGTCGTTGGCTTTGGCGGTGCGTGGCGGACAGACTGGAATCGCGGTGAGTCAGTGCGCCATTGGCGATGGTGTTAATGCGGGAAATATCCGCCGGTGTCTCGAAATCCTCCGGGATAACAAGTACACCGGAGTATTGAGCATGGAGTGTGAAGGTCAAGGCGGACCGATGATCGAACGTTCGCTCGCGTGGTTACGCCGGACTCTGGATGAACTTGACATCAAGGAGGAGAAATGACTGTGAGAACTCTGAAAACAACACGCCGTAGCTTCATGAAATGCACGGCGGCCATCGCTGGATTTCCAACCATCATTTCATCAGCTGCTTTTGGAAGAAGTGAGATCCCTCCCAGTGAGAAAATAAACATAGGCGTCATCGGCTCGGGTGGCCAGGGACGTTACCACATGAGTAACTACACCCGGCTGCGGGAACAAGCGCAGGTGGTCGCTATCTGTGATGTGAATGCTGCCCACCTCAAGGCAGGCCGGGAAGATCTGGCCAAGGCGTATGGCAAGGATGATACCGCTTGTTATGAGGACTTCCGGGAACTCCTGGCACGTCCGGATATCGATGCGGTCAGTGTGGCGGTCCCTGATCATTGGCATGCCCTGCTGGCGGTGGCAGTCGCACGGGCTGGCAAAAACCTGTACTGTGAAAAGCCATTGGCTTATTCCATTGCTGAGGGCAGGGCTATTGTGGAGGCGGTCAAGAAGGCTGGAATAGTCTTTCAATTTGGAACCCAACAACGTTCGGATGGACGTTACCGGTTGGCCTGCGAGCTGGCCCTCAATGGACGTTTGGGGAATGTAAAAACCATCCGTGTCGGATCGCCCAATGGGTATCAGGGCGGCAGCACTGAGGCTGTGCCGGTGCCCGAGGGATTGAATTATGACTTCTGGCTGGGACCGGCTCCTTTTCATGAGTATACCCCGGACCGGTGTACTGGAGCGGCTGGCGGTGGCTGGAATCATATCCGGGATTATGCCCCCGGTTTTCTCATGGCGTGGGGGGCGCATGACATGGATATCGCCCATTGGGGCAGTGGCATGGATGGCTCGGGCCCCATCGAGGTCGAGGCCCAAGGCGAGTTCGCCACCAATGGAGTCTATGATACCGCCTGGAAATGGAATGCCAAACTCCACTATGCCAATGGAGTGACGATCCATTTTGCCAGCACCGATGTCAACAAGCATGGCGTTAAATTCGAGGGAGATAAGGGTTGGATCTTTATCAACCGGGAAGAGCTCTATGCTGAACCGGCCTCCTTGCTGAATGAAAAATTCGGGGATGGCGATATCCGGGTGCCTGTCAGTGATGATCACTATCTCAATTTCCTACAATGTGTTCGTAGCCATGGGGCTCCTATCACCACCGTGAATGCCGCCCACAGTACCACCACCGCGTGCCATCTGGTGAATATCTCTCTGTTGACTGGTGGAAAAGCTCGTTGGAATCCAGAGACTGAGACATTCGTGGATAATCCAGCAGCCACCAAACTGATGTCTCGTGAGATGCGGGCTCCCTGGAGTCTCACATAAGCGGACATGGATAACCCACTCACAGACCGTTGATAAAAGGGTGACCGTGGATGAAAAAAGGATTAAGGAGGAATGACCGTGAATACACTGAAGACATCACGCCGTAGCTTCCTGAAAGGAGCGGCGGCCATTGCTGGATTTCCTACCATCATCTCATCAGCCGCCCTCGGGAGAAGCGAGATCCCTCCCAGTGAAAAAATAAACCTTGGAATCATCGGAACAGGTGGCCAAGGACGTTATCATATGGGCAACTACAACCGCTTCCAGGACCAGGCCCGGGTGGTCGCTATTTGTGATGTGAACGCGGCCAATGTCCAGAAGGCCCGTGAGGAATTGGCCAAGATGTATGGCAAGGATGAAGTAGCGTGTTTTGGAGATTTCCGTGAACTACTCGCCCGGCCGGATATCGACGCGGTCAGTATCGCCGTCCCCGATCATTGGCATGCCCTCATTGCGGTCTCCGCGGCGAAGGCTGGCAAACATGTCTATTGTGAAAAACCCTTGGCCTATTCCATCGCCGAGGGTAAGGCCATCGTGGATACCGTCAAAAAATGTGGGGTTGTCTTTCAGCATGGCACTCAACAACGTTCTGGCGCGCAATACCGGTTGGCTTGCGAGTTGGCGTTGAATGGCCGTCTTGGAAAGTTGACCACGATCCGTGTCGGCTCGCCCAATGGTTTGCGGGGGGGGAGTGTGGAAGTAGCTCCTGTCCCAGAGGGGCTAGATTATGAAATGTGGTTGGGACCCGCCCCCTATCATGATTTTACTCCCGGGCGTTGCGATGGCTCCAGCGGTCATGGCTGGTACCAAATCCGGGATTACTCGGGAGGCTGGATCACGGCGTGGGGAGCGCATGATGTGGACATCGCCCAATGGGGCAATGGCGCCGATAAGAGTGGACCCATTGAAGTCGAGGCAGTCGCGGAATACCCCACTACTGGAGCCTATAATACAGCCTGGAAGTGGCATGCCGAATGCCGTTATGCCAATGGCGTAACGGTTATTTATGCCAGTGCGGATGAAAATCCGCATGGTATCAGATTTCAAGGAGACAAGGGCTGGGTCTTCCTTAACCGGGAAGAAATCAGAGCTGATCCGGAATCGCTGTTGAAAGAGCAGTTCGGCGAAGGGGATATCCGTGTGCCCGTGAGCGATGATCACTACCTCAATTTCCTGGAGTGTATCCGTACTCATGCCACCCCTGTCGCCTCCGTGGATATCGCCCATCGCACCACCACCGCGTGCCATCTGGTGAATATAGCTTTAGCTCGTGGTGGAAAAGTCCGCTGGAATCCGGAGACTGAGTCCATCGTGGGTGATCCGGAGGCCGGAAAACTTCTATCCCGTACGATGCGGGCTCCCTGGAGTCTCTCATGACCGGAAAAATGAGATCCGTAGTGTGGGTGGGTCTTGTGGTGGGGATCATGCCTGGCATGTTCTCCGCGGATGGAGCGTGGAGCGAGGATCTCCCGAACTGGCCGGATGGATATGCTGCCGCTGTTCACCTGGATTGTGGCGTGCAAGACCAGGCCAGTGGCGATGCTGGACTGAGCCTGCGTGTTGCCAATGGCCAACCTTTTATCTTCCCGGGCATCGAAGGTCCCATGAGCACCGCGGTCATCGATGCGAAGGATGTCATCCTTGAAGTCAATGGCTTGGCGGCTCACCAGGAATATGTCGTGGCCCTGGGGTGGTGGGATGCCGGTAATCTGGGACGGATTCAATCCGTGTCCCTAATAAAACCAGGGGCACCCCCTGAACAGATCTTACCTCCCGCCCCTGCCAAGTCTTTCTATCAGGACAAATTTACCCCGGCTGTGATCCTGTTTCCCTTCTCGCTCTCATCCAACTCGTCTGAACCAGTCCAGTTGGTGATCCACACCGAGGCCGGTCCTGGTGCTGTCCTTAATGAGGCCTGGCTTCTTCGCAAGCAGGGAAGTGAGGTACGCAAATCCTTCTTGATCGTGACCGGCGATGAATACCCCGGGCATCTGTGGCGTGAAACCGCCGTTGCGATGGCTTCCGCTCTGCGCGAGGATCCCGAACTGGAGGTTTCCATTACCGAATCTCCCATGATTCTCGGGTCGCCTTTATTGCGTCATTACGCTGGCGTGATGATCCACTTCAAGGATTATCCCGAACATTTCACCCCTGGCGAAGAGGCCCGGAAGGGACTCCGCGCGTATGTGGATAATGGAGGCGGGGTGATGGTTTCCCATTTCGGGTGTGGTGCTTTCCAGGAGTGGCCGCAGTTTGTTGAGGTGGCTGGACGTGTCTGGAACCCAGCCATGCGTGGGCATGATCCCTATGGTTCCTTCGAAGTACGCATGACGGATCCTCAACATCCCGTCACCCATGGACTTCAGACCTTCACCACCACGGATGAGATGTACACCTGCCTGGATGGGACGCCTCCCATCCATGTTTTGTGTGAAGCCACCTCCGTGGTTGATCAGAAGGTTTATCCAGTGGCTTTTACACTGGAGGCGGATCATCCACGGCTGGTTCACTGCACTCTGGGGCATGACAAGAACTCACTGAGCACACCCGGGGCCAAGGCTCTCTACCGGAATGCCGCGCGCTGGGTGACTGGACTGTCCGGAATTAAAGAGAAGAGGTAAGGGGAGACTGGATAAATCAATCTGTTGTTAGCCGGGGGCAAGGTAACGGGACTACATCATTCGTGTTTGTTCCAAGCCGCCGCCCCCGGAGAGTGTCTCGCAACAACTAATAATAACCGGCTGCTAACAACGAAAAGCCGGGTCAAATACATCCATTCAGGAAAACACTAAGAATGCGCCTTTCCCTCTTTTCCTTTTTTCTGGTAATCCTTGTCTGGGCAATCAATCCATTTCCAACAGGAGCTCAAACCATGAATAGCGATGTGGGCGGTTTCTACCCCTTTTTGAAGTCCTTCTCGGATGCCAGCCCGCATTCCCTTTCCTTCCTCTCGCATCCCTGGTCAGACATCGAGCAATGGCGGATCACGGGCCGGGCGAAGATGCACGAGCTGCTTGCTTATGATCCCGCTTCTGTCCCGCTTGCCCTGGAGGTTCTTTGGACACGCGAAGAGGATGGTTTTACCCGTCAGCTGGTGCGTTATGCAGTCGCTCCGGACCGGAAAACTGAGGCCTATCTCCTTATCCCTATGGATTTCAAGGGAAAGGCTCCCGCCGTGATCGCGTTTCACTGTCACAGTGGTTATTACTACTCGGGAAAAGAAAAGATCTCAGACTCCGGTAGCCAATCGGTTCCGCTCCGTGAACTGGTGAAGGGCACCTATGGGGGGCGTTATTACGCGGATGAACTGGCACGGCGTGGGTATGTCGTGCTGGTTCCAGACTGCTTCTATTTCGGATCTCAACGCTTGGATCCCACACAAGTACCCGCGGACTTCACCAAAGATCTGGAGGGTCTCACCAAGGGTTCCGATGAGTATATCCGGGCCTTTAATAGCTTCGCCAGTCAGCACGAATCCTTGATGGCAAAAACCATCTTCGCCGCTGGGTCGACCTGGCCCGGGATCATGTTCAGCGATGACCGCGCGAGCCTTTCCTTTCTGCTTTCACGTCCGGAGGTGGACCCAGACCGTGTGGGTTGTATCGGCTTATCCATTGGGGGTTACCGGTCGGCGCACCTCTTTGGACTCGATCCGCGAATCAAGGCCGGTGTGGTGGCGGGTTGGATGACCACTTTCTCATCACTCCTCTTCGACCATTTGCATTCTCACACCTGGATGCTGTATGTCCCGCGTGAGAACGAGTTCTTCGACCTGCCGGATGTGGTCTCACTGAATGCCCCCCGCCCGCTCATGGTAATCAACTGCCTTCAGGACACACTCTTCACTCTGGAGGGAGAGCAGGCAGCGGAGAAGCATCTGACCACGATCTATGAAAAGCTGGGAGCCGGGGATGATTTCCAATGCAAGTATTATGATGTCCCCCACAGTCTCAATGTGGAGATGCAGGAGGATGCCTTTGCGTGGTTGGATCGTGGGCTGGGAAAGAAACCTTCCCCAAAGTGATGGCATTACCAGGCCTCCGAGAGGATGTTTTAAAGGCCTGATAACACTTAGTAATCCTTCCTTGGCTAAGACGGTTCAACCCACCACTCCCAGTTCCCAACCCTTCCGGTACTCCTTCTTTATGAACTGATTCGCCTCGGGGCAGTTGGATACAGTCAGATTGGCGGAGTCCCAAACCAGGTGATGGCGGGTTCGTACGGCTACGACCCCCAGCAGGACGGCCTCGGTGAGAGGTCCGGCGAATGAAAAATCGGACTGGGTAGGAGAACCGCTTTTACAGGCCTCGAGCCACTCTGCGTGGTGTCCAATAGAACGCGGGAGAGTTTTGGCTGGCGGTACGAAGGCCTCCATGCGTGCCTTGGGAATGAGACGCGGACGTTCGCCTCCCCACCCCTCCACGAGAAGTTTCCCTTTGTCGCCCACAAAGATCAGTCCATCCTCCGGGTCGAGTTCTTCGCCCGGTTCGAGTTCCTCGGGACGTGGCGGTAGGATGCCTCCGTCATACCAGTGCAAATCAACCGGGGGGAGACCGCCACGCGTGGGGAAATGGTAATGAACCGTGGAAGCCAAGGGGAGCGAATCTTCATTGAAAAGGGTCGAGCTTGCGTTCACCCATTCGGGCGCTCCGAGTCTCAAGGAGGAGAAAACAGGCGCCAGATTATGAATCCCCATGTCGCCCAGTCCGCCCGAGCCGAAGTCCCACCAACCGCGCCAGGCAAAGGGAACATAGGCTGGGTGATAAGGGCGTTCGGGCGCCGGACCCAACCAAAGGTCCCAGTCCAATGCCGTGGGAATGGGAGGTGTATCGGTGGGACGCTCAAGTCCTTGCTTCCACATGAGCGTTCCACCATGGGTGGGACGATCCGACCAGGCATGAACCTCGCGGACCGCACCGATCACTCCCGCCTCAAGCCACTCCGTGATCAACCGGTTGCCCTCGAAGGCCATCCCTTGGTTCCCCATTTGCGTGGCCACTCCCTTGTCCTGGGCGGCTTGCGCCAGAATCCTTGCTTCCTGGATGGTGTGGGTTAGTGGTTTCTCACAATAGACATGCTTGCCGAGTTGAATCGACGCGAGCACCGCTAAGGCATGGCTGTGGTCGGGTATGGCGACGAGAACCGCATCGATCTCTTTCTCCTTGTCCAACATCCGCCGGTAGTCACGGTATTTGGGAAGGTCTGGGAACTTGGCATAAGTCTTCGCCGCGCGATCATCATCCACATCGCACAGAGCCACGATGTTGACGAGACCAGTCTCCAGCAGGCTGTCAATATCGCTCGCGGACTGCCCTCCCGCTCCGATGGTGGCGATGTTGACCTTCTCACTGGGAGGAACAACAGGTGTTTGGGCAAGTACACGGCATGGATCAAGAGAAAAGCACGCTCCAGCAGCTAAGCCCGTGGTCAGAAACCGCCTACGCGGCATAGTCCTTCGTTGATAGGCACGTCTTCTTACTTGCATTCTCTCCACCTCGAATTTGTCTGGATTCCCCACGTGCCGGTAGCATTGGCTCTTTTGAATGCATGGTCAACTTCGTTTTGTGGGAAATCTCTCTCAACACGGAGAGGTTGATTACCTGTTTCCCACATTGGAATTCTTCCCAACTCCCGTAGTGTTGAACCTTATATACAGGGTATATGCTCAGAGTATACTGATAGCTGCTGTCTGAATCCTAACATCGAGGAGAACGAACCAATGGAACGGAAGATGTCACGCCGGGAATCCCTGGCGGTACTTGGCCTACTGGCGGCTTCCAGCCAGGTTGCTTTTGGCGCCACCCCCGCGAAAGAGAAGGTGGAACCTAAAATCGCCCTGCAGCTCTATACCGTGCGCGATGCCGCCAAAGAAGACTTGGCGGGTACGCTCAAGAAGGTCCGGGAAATGGGTTGGGAGTATGTCCAATGGAGTGGTATGGAAGCTTCCTTATCTGCCGGGAAAATCCGCGAGGAGCTCGACAAAGCTGGCTTGAAGGCCATCGCCGCGCACACCGGTATTGAGGGTTTCGAGAACGATTTCGAGGGTCAGGTGAAATTCTGGAAGACGGTTGGGGTTACCGCGGTAGGCCCGGGTGGGATCGGCATGGAGACCCTCGAAGTCCTGCAGAAGAATTGCAAGCGGCTGGATGCAGTTGGCGCAAAGCTACGCGAGGTTGGCATGAAGCTGACCTATCACAATCACAGCCATGAGTTTGAAAAGTTCGAAAGTGATCCGCGTACCAAGGAAGACATCCTCCTGGAGTCCACCACTCCGGGGAATGTGTTCGCCGAATTTGATGTGGCCTGGGTGTTGGCCGCCAATCAGGACCCCGCCGCGTATCTGCGCAAGTATAAGGGGCGCAGCTACACCATGCATGCCAAAGATTACGCCAAGAATCCCAAGAATGGGGATAACCACCTTGTGGCCTTGGGGACTGGCGATGTGAATTGGCCGGATGTCTTCGCCGCCGCCCGCGAGGCTGGTGTAGAGTGGGTGGTCTACGAGCAGGACACCTGCAGCGAAGGTGTATTTGAGGCCGCCAAGATCAGCTACGACTTCTTGAAAAAGAATTTTCCCAAGTAATTTCTGCCCTGCTGGCCCCGGAGCCGCGCTCCGGGGCCAGAACTAATACCTTCAACTCGAGATGGCTGGACTGGGCGCTCCTGTCGGATGTCCCGTTGTGGCCACCGAAAACACTTTGGTCAAGCATTCATATAAAACTGAGCGGGTGACGGGTTTTTGCAGGATGGCTTGAATATTCTCAAGGCTGGCGTGTTCGATATCGATGGGTGGATTGGAATCTCCGGTGATGAGAATGATCGGCAGATCCGGTTGGATCTTGTGAGTACTCCGCGATAATCGTAGACCTGTCATCTGGGGCATGGTCTGATCGGTGATGAGAAGGTCGTAGAATCCTGGTTCTGCCTGGAGTATTTCCAGCGCCTCAATGGGCGAGGTCGTCCCGGTCACATGTTGTCCGATCCGCTTGAGATATTCCCGGATGATCATCACGATGTCAGCCTCATCATCCACTACCAGGATACGCTTGGCGGTTTGTATTACGGATTCAGACCGCGCTTGTTTCGTTTCAGTACTCGTGGACTGCGCGCACTGAGGCAACAGAACCTGAACGACTGTTCCCTTTCCTGGAGTACTTGAAAGGGTCAAGGTTCCCCCCAGTGAGGTGGCGATTCCTCTCACTGTGGAGAGCCCCAAGCCTGTCCCCTTACCGGGCTCCTTGGTGGTGAAGAAGGGCTCGCAGGCCTTTTTCAAGGTTTCAGGATCCATCCCCTCGCCCTCGTCACGAACCGTTAACTGGATATATTTGCCAGGTGGAAGGTGTAGATCTACGGCTTGTTCTTGGAGGTCAACCGCGTTTAAGGTGATCTCCAGGACCTCGCCTTGATCTTTCATAGCATGGTAAGCGTTAGTGCAAAGATTCATCACAATCTGGTGGATGTGTGTGGCTTGGGCGGCCACTGAGCCACAGTCATCCCGGATATTGGTCCGGATTTGAATTGTGCTGGGGATGGTGGCACGCAGTAGTTTGGAGACCTCCTTCACCACCAGGTGGGGTTGAATTGTCTCTCCCTGTTTCCCAATGCTTTTACGGCTATAGGACAAGATTTGCTTGACCAGTTCCGTAGCTCGTTTGGCCGCGCGCAATATCTGCTCTTGCATGTCATACAGAGGGCTTCCCTCTGGAAGATCGGCCAACACCAATTCGGTGTAACCGATAATTGCCCCCAGAATGTTATTAAAGTCATGTGCAATACCTCCAGCCAAGATGCCCAATGATTCAAAACGTTGCATCTGGGTCATCTGAGCAGCCCATTTCCGGCGCTGATCCTCTTGAAGACGGTTGTAGAGCAGACTGGAGATGGTTTCCCCCACCAAGAGACTGGTATCCACCTCCGCTTGAGTCCAGGTTTGGTTGGAAAAAAGAAAATCGACCACCATCATTCCCAGGCTTTTTCCCATCGAGGACAGGGGCAACACAGTCCGCCAGGTCTTTTTCCCGTCAATACCCACCATCGGATAGAAACCATCGGACAAGGCGAAAACCGAGGCCGGTACTTGCTCGTTGGATCGTTCTTCATCGGTGGTCTGATAGAGCGAGGCTGGATCCAGTGTCTGATCACAGATATCGTGAACCATCCCCTTTTCGTCGATCTGGAAGGTACCCTGCAAACAGCCTGAGTCTTCGTCTTGGAGCCAAATTTGGACCCGGTGGAATCCCAGCTGCCGCCGGCAGGATTCGATCGCCCGCCGGCAAAGGGCATCGGTGGTTTCGGCCGAGGTGAGTTCCATGGTCACTTTATGCAGGTCTGACAAGACCTTTAAGAGACGGTGTTCGATCCGTTGGGATTGCCGTAGAGAATCCTCGAGCCTTTGCCGGGTTAATAAATGACCAAAATCATCGCCAAAAATACGCAGCAGCTGGGTGACCGGCTGTGAGATGGGTTTACCCGAAAGTAACATGTCGGCGCTCAGCTCACCGATCAGCTCCTCTCCATTCCAGAGGGATACCACCGCCAGGTCGCTCGTTCTCACCACCTCTTGCCGGTCATTTTGGACCGTTCTGTTTTTGAGGATGACAACGGGGGCCATTCTTCTCGCTTCAATTTTTCTGGCATCCTCTAGGGGGTTCAATTCGTAGGTTTTTTCCCGTTCATCACATAGATTTCCGGACTCATCGATTCCGAAGGTTCCTGTAAAAAGACCCCCTCCATCGTTGGTTAACCAGATCGAGAGACGATCCACCTCCAACTGTTGCCGTCCCAGCCAGACCGCGTTGCGGCAGAGTTCTTCCACGCTCCCGGTCTTCGCCAACAGTTTTGCGAAGACATGCAGATCCGCAATTTTTCCAGCCAACCACTGAGCCTCATCCTTCTCTTTGAGAAGCTCCCCCTGGGTTTTGGTACGTAGTTTGATCTCTTGTTGAAGATCGCCGGTTTGCTGCTTTGAGGATATTGTTAACTCATATAAAATGAATAAAGCGCGATAGAGAGCCAAGAAGAAGATGCAATACGCTCCCACTTCCGCGATAACTTTTGCTTCCCGGTGAAATTGACCCTGAGCTCCAAGAATGGGAGTTGAAGAAGAAAAACTGATTTCATCAGTGATTCCCAGGCCTTGACTGAACAAAGCCAAAAGGAGCGCCAAGATAAACCACTTGGCCACACCCAAAGAACGGAAAACCACCCCAATTACAACCAATCCCGTAATTGCCAACAGGATTGTTGGAAGTGCTCCTAGGATGAGTAAGGGAATGGACCTGTCCACCATCTGATGGTATGGACCCAGACGATTGAAAAGTGCGATGACCGCTGCTATGACCAACAAGATGGTGCAGATCTGGCAAGGCTTACATCTCATTGAACGTAGAGGAGATGGAATGATCGAGTTGGCTGAGCATGAAGCCTTTTGATCGTCTCCGGCGGCTACATTCTCCAGAGATGGTTTTTCTTCCGGGTTAACGGAATTGGGCTTCTCCATGGTAAGACGGTGTCTCCCTGCATGGGATGTTTCTGAGTGCTTATCAACCCCTGGTTTGGCCATCCTACAGTATAGAAATTTCGCCAAAGGCTAGAAATAATAGTATATCCTATATTCCAGATTCTAGTAAAAATATTTGGAGAGGTTTAAAAAGCTTTCACTTCTCTGATCCCCTTTTTTTGTAAACCTTAAGGTTCTGGGTTGGTTCAAGTGCTCCGTTGGATTACCTTTAGGTTCCTGTCCATACGAATTTCTAAATCCAGAAGTCTTTGCTCAGGGGAGGTTCATGCCGTGAGAAAGATGACGCTTCACCGGTTCCTCGTAGTGATTCTGGCAATTAGCCAACATGCCGGTGCCCAATCCGGCATCGACCTCCTGGCGGATCCCCTCCAGTGGGAACAGTGGGGGGGAGCCACAGGTTCCTTTGTGCTCAAACAGGGAGCTCTTCTCAGCCAGTGGAGCGGACAGGAACCCGCCGCCATGCTCACCAAGGCAGATTATGAAAACTTCGATCTCGGTTTCGATTTTATGATGGGCCAGTGGTGTGAGTCTGGCCTGTTCATCCATGCCCCCCGTAATGGAGCTTTTCGCGCGGGCCTGGAAATCGAGATCGCGGACAACGCTGGTGCTACCCCTTCCCCCTTTGTGGCGGGATCGGTCTTCGAACGGGTTCCCCCCAAGCAGGTTTCCATCAAACCCTTCAATGAGTGGAACACCTGCCGTGTCCATATGGACTGGCCGCGCCTGGTGGTTCACATTAATGAGGTTCTGGTTCAGGACCTGGATCTCTCGAAGGAGGAATCCCTTCGTTATAGTCTCCGGCGCGGGGCCATCGGCTTTCAGCATCTCGGTTTCCCACTCGAGATCCGTAACCTCAAAATCCAACCACTCCCGGACACGGAGAAGGGCCTGGTGCTCTTCAATGGCAAGGACTTCACTGGCTGGCATGTAGTCAAGGGAGACTCGGTGTGGGAGGTGAAAGACGGAGCGATTGTCGGTTCCGTGGCGAATGGTTACCTAGCCCATGAAGTGGTCTGCCAGGACTTTGACCTACGCGCCCTGATCAGAACCAGCCCCGCCTCGAATGGCGGAATCTTCTTCCGGTGGCTGCCGGGAAGCTTGGATGACCGTGGCAATGAGGTTCAGATCCTGGATGTGCCCGGCTCCCACATGGTGACCGGGAGTGTCTACAACCTCGAACGTGGCAATGACCTGGCATTAACTCCGGGCGCGTGGGAACTCCTCCAACTCTCGGTGCGTGGTAACCACATCATTACCCATGTCAATGGACTCAAATGCGCCGAGACCAGCAGCCTCACCACCCTCCGTCCGGGTAACATCGTCCTCCAAATGCACAAGACTCAATCCTGGGTGGCCTTCAAGGATCTGGTATTGGTGCCGTGTGAGTGAGTTGTCGGTAAAATCTGTCCGTTGAAAAGGGAGAAGCAGTGGATTCCCGCTTTCGCGGGAATGGCGAAATGTGGTGAAATCCGAGGAAATCGTCATTCTCGTGAAAGCGGGAATCCACTGTACTACCACAATTTTGAGTTCTTCAAAAAACACTTCGAAAGGATTGGCCTATCCAACATGATCCAGAAAAGACCTGTACTTCAAGTCCTATCTCTGTTGATTGGTCTGTTGTTGAGCCTTCCGGTAAATGCGGCTGACTCGAATGCGTCTGTCCGTGCCTGGGAGGGAACGCTGTCGATTCCCACCTATCCCTGGGGACCGGATGACATCAATCCCCGTTTTGAGCAACTCGAAGGTGATATCATTTACCCCTATCCCATGAAAGATACGCTTTCTTTCCAGATGGAGCCGGAAAAATACACAGCGCTCTTCCTGGAAAATGAGTTTCTCAAGGTCACCTGTCTTCCTGAACTGGGTGGACGTATCCATTCGGTTCTGGACAAAACCACCGGGCAGGAGATGTTTGACAAAAATGAAGTCATCAAACCGGGCCTGATTGCCATGAATGGAGCCTGGATTTCCGGAGGTGTGGAATGGAACACCGGTCCGCATAGCCACACAGTGACCTCGGTCTCGCCAGTCAATGCGATGGTCAGAGAGAACCAAGATGGTTCCGCAACCCTGTTCATCTCCAACACTGAGAAGATCTTCCGCACCCGTTGGTCGGTTCAGGTGACCCTCTATCCGGGAAAGGCGTATCTGCATGAGCGCATCTGTATCGCCAATCCCACTGATGGGGTTCATCCCTATTACTTTTGGAATTGCACCGCCTTCCCCTGCCAGCCGGGCACACGCTTCATCTATCCGATGTCCTTGGGTACCGACCATTTCGGCACCGCCTTCTTTCACTGGCCCATCGACAAGGGCAAGGATCTGACCTGGTTGCGTAATTACGACACATACTCCTCGGTCTTCGCTTACAAGTGCGATTTCGATTTCTTCGGCGCTTATGATGTGGATCGTAATCAGGGATTGGTCCATGTAGCCGACCACACAGTCCTACCGGGAAAGAAGGCCTGGACCTGGGGGCAATCCGGCGATGGTATCGTCAGCCAGAAGGCCCTGACTGATGATGGCGGACAATATATCGAGGTGCAGAGCGGTCCGCTGCCCACCCAATCCGATTATGGGCTTCTCAAACCTCACCAGAGAGTTGCCTGGGAAGAGTACTGGTATCCGGTTCATGGCCTCGGAGAGGGATTCGAGTATGCCACCCGCGATGTCACTGTTGAATCGAAACGCGGTCATGATGGTAAAACTCTCGATCAGACAGTTCTTGCCACCGCCGTCTTCCCCTCCGCCCGGATCTGTATCACCCCGGAGGGCGCTGATGCGGCGGCTGGGACTCCTCTTGTGCAAACCAAGGATCTTTCGCCCAATAGTCCTGTTCAGGTTCATTATGACAATCCCTCTGGCACAACCTGTACCGTGGAGATTACCTCCAAAGAGGGTAACTCCTTGGCTTCCTTCAAAACCCCGCTTCCGATTTCCAAAGTGAAACCTCCCGTCATAGAACCTGAACCCGCCAAGGATGCTGAGTTGACTGTGGAACAGGAATACGCCAAGGCGCTTAAGGCCGATAAAGCCACTGACCGGATCGGTGCGTGCTCAGGATATGTAAAGGTCCTCACCCAGGACGCATCCCATGTTCCCGCTCGCGTTGGACTGGCGGTTCTCGATTTGGAGTCGGGTCTGTATGCGCAGGCTGAGCAGCATTTACGCAAGGCCGTGGAGCTCCAAGGGGAGAATGGTGAAGCGTGGTATTTCCTGGGAGTGGCTCTTTTCAAACAAGAGAAACTCCAGGAGGCCGAAAGGTGTGCTGAGAAGGTGACCGTGCTGTTACCCGGCCGAGCTACCGGCCCGGATCTGGCTGGAAGAATCCAATTGCGGAATAAGCAATATGATGCCGCCATTGTCTCCTTCAAGGCTGCTCTAGAGAAAGATCCTGCCGATGACCGGGCGCAGGACCACCTCCTGATGGCACTCTGGGCCGCTGGAAAGAAACCAGAGGCATTGGCCTTAGCCCAGGAGCGGAATTTACAGGATCCGACTGATCTGTTACCCCAGGTTATTCTCTCTTGGAAGGATGGAGCCGGTTCTACATCAGTCCTGGATACTCTGACCAAGCATACTGGAGATGATTTCTTTGAGATCACTGAAGTGGCTTTGATGCTGGATGAAGTGGGGCTGTATGAAGAAGCCGGGAAACTGATCTCTACCATTCACAATGAAATGGATCCAGGTTACTCCATTTGGTGTGAGTATTATTTTATGCATAATATCTGTCGAAACAACAATATGCTGTTCACTATTGGCGTTTCCAAACAAGAGTCACATTATTTTGATGGAATCTTCCCCTCTCGTCCCGATGAAATTTCCATCTTTGAGGTCATGTTGAACTCAGTCCAATCCAATCCAGACCAGTACAAGGCTATCCCACACCTTCTCCTGGGCAATCTCTTGGCTGGGTTACTCCGTCTGGATGAGGCGGTTCCCCATTGGGAACAAGCGGTGGCACTCGATCCCAACTTGAGTGTCGCTTTCCGGAACCTGGGTCTATATGCCTGGAAGAAGGAGAAGGATCTCGCCAAGGCGGAATCACTGTACCGGAAGGGTCTTGCCACGAGACCCAAGGATCAGGTCCTTTGCCGTGATCTGGCCAACATCCTTATCGCGGCCAGCCGTACCCATGAGGCGGTTTCACTGATCGAGAACTTCCCGCTCGCGGAGATTCACCGCAATGATCTCCTGGAGATTCTCTCGCGCTCCTACAATTCGCTGCACCGTTATGATGACACATTGAATCTTTTTGGCACGGTCAGTTTCTCGAATTGGGAAGGGCTGACCGCCTCCCGCCAGGTATGGGTGGTTGCGTTAATCGAGCGTGGCAAGGCTTCTCTGGAAGCGAAGAAATATGACGCAGCCCTGGCCGATTTCGAATTGTCACTGACTTACCCAGAGAATCTCGGAGTGGGCCGTCCTGTCAACCCGGATGAGTCGGAAGGATTGTACTGGAAAGGGCAGGCTCTCGCTGGTTTGGGAAAGACCGAGGAGGCCAGGCAGGCTTGGGAGGCCGGGGCCAAGGGGGCTGGGTACGGGGAGAAATGCA
>CAYRBI010000143.1:0-1694 GCA_964422415.1 uncultured bacterium
CGGTATGCGGCCTCCGCCAATCCTTCCGCCGTCCCGAGATCGAAAAACACGATCTCTACTTTACCAGCCCATGTTCTCTGTCGTACAAGACGCGCAATACGAAACAACGCAGCGTGGGTCCGGGTACACCCGGCCCGTCCAAAAACACGAATCTTCACGATCTCCCCCTTGTTGACCCGTCCCACACCTCTCGCCGTGCCCCTTGAGGGGGGCTACGGTGTTCCCTAGAGGCGTGAAATCTGGTTGAACATCCCCTGTCCATCGCGGTTGACCCGGACAAGCATCGAGCCGCCACAGACATCACATACAGAGCGCATTTCCCCAAACACCGCTCCGCATTCCTTGCAGTGAACACTCTCTCCCGCCCATGTCATCCCAAGTACATGAGTGGAAGCCGCCAGGGTTTGGATCCATTGCATGATCTCACCCCGCTCCATCCGGTTGAGCCCCTCCATCGCAGCCGTACAATGTCCAAAGGCGAAGAAGGGGTGTAGTTTGCCCTCCCGGGTCCACGCAGCTGGATCAGCCCGTTCAAGTCCCAGCAGGCTCTCGCAGGATTGCCCCTCATACAGGAAGCCTGCCTGATCGAGCGAGTGAGAGAGGCGGCTGATTGCCTCCTGATCCACACAGGCCGTGAACTGGAGGTTCAATCCAGTCCGTTTCCCAATTTCCTCCATCCGTAGCTTCAGGCGGGCGAGTAGTTTGATAAGCCATTTCAATGCTTCCTCATCCTCGGCGGGTGATGTACCGAACATGAGGCGCGTCATTTCAGAAAGCCCCCAGAGACCCACTCCAAAGAAAGCCTGGTCCAGCGGGAAAAGATGCTCTTTTTCGCTGTCACCAGGTGCCTGCAAGGGTGCCAGGGCACCCGCCTTGACCCGTTCAGCCAAGATCCCCTTCTTGGCTAAATGAGCTTGGGCTACGACGTTAAGGCGATCCTCCAACCATTCCGCGAGCGCGGACTCATCCCCCTCCGCCGCGGCCGCCGCGCGGGCCACATTCAGACTCAGCGTCTGAAGGAGAGGCGCGGTATCAGTATCGGCGGGATCGGAAATAATGGTGGGACGATGAAACAAAATCCGTAACGGCACGCTGGCCTGGATACAGCCAGCCAAGGCCTCAACCAAGTTTGCATCAAGGGCAGCGCCACTGCGGGCATCCACAACGACTTCAAACCCGGCACCACAGGCCATCCAGTAGGGGCCCACTTCCTCGAGTTGACGGAGGATTTCAAGGAGGACGCTCCGGTTCGCGGTCTCGATCTCATCCTCGGGCAACAACACCATTTGCCGCGCCCCAATAAATTTTCCTCTCCAGCGCGGACGTACCCGGTCCACCATCCGCCATACTACATGAGGAGAATCCTGGCCAGTGCCGGCATGGCGCCAGAGTTTCTCCAAGGCTTGCGCTACCGCCAAGGGGATAGCAGTGCCCGCAGCCTGGGCATGGAATGCAATCGAGGTATTGAGGTTGTCCCAGATCAGCCGTTTCCCCACCACCTTGAGAAGCCGGTGTTCCTCACACTCCCAGGCAGCCAGGAAGTCATTCCAACTCTCAGTGACATCCCGGCGTTCATCGCGGGCGGGATGGTACCAGGCGCGAGTTTGTTTGAGATCGAGATCCCGGCGGTATTCAAGCGGTTTGTGGACTAATTCCAGGTCATGGACATGGACATCTTGAACACCATGCGCATC
>CAYRBI010000143.1:1794-16033 GCA_964422415.1 uncultured bacterium
AGCGCCCGGCGCTTAGCTCTTTCATTCCGGTAGGTAATGAAAGCGCGTCCGGTACGGTAATGGCCTTTTTCGACCAACACCCGCTCGATGCAGTCTTGAACTTGTTCGATATTGAGAAGGTTGGTAGAACCCTGATAACGTTGGGCCAGGGCGAGGATGACATACTCGGTTAGTGTCTCCGCGCGCCGGTAGTCCTTGCCGCCCACCGACTGGGCCGCCTTAAAAATGGCCTCGGTGATCTTCTTGGGGACAAAGTCGACAATGCGGCCATCACGCTTTTGGATGCGCCGGAAGAGATCACAAGGGCCATCATCCGGGATTCTACCCGTGTCTTTGGCCAGGACCCCATACACGTTTTCGGTTCGGCCCTCTAACAACACAATGTGGATATTTCCTAAGGAATTCTACAAGATATCGGAGTATGAATATGCAGGTGGAATATCTGTGTCAAGTGATTTTTACGCATTTTCAAGCCGCTTTTTTTTCTCCCAGCTTGTTCACATGGCTATCTCTAATCAAATCAAAACAGAACCCCCTTAACCTGTGAAAAGCTATCCACAATCACACAGACTGTTCTGTGGATGAATCAGCGTCCTTATCCGGGAAAAATTCGTCAACCACTGACAAGCCAACCGCCAACCGCCCCAATAGGGGTCACGCGTCAGGATCTGGCAGGGGTAATCGGGCAATCCCTTGGTAGTGGCGGCGAGAATCCGCTGCAGATAGTAAGGATTCTTCTCCACCATCCCACCCGCGCAGAAGATGGGAGAACCGAGTGGCAGACCCGCCTTATGAATCACTGCCCATAGGCAGTCCACAACCCGTTCCAGTTCGCGTTCGAGGACCTTACCCGCCAGCAGATCGCCCTCCTCGGCCAGCTGAAGCACTATCGGCGCGAACTTGGCCCATGTGGCGGGTACAAATCCAGCCTGCATGAGTTTCACACGGAACTCCAACGCATTCTCACAATCCATCTCTTCGAGAAGAGTATCAAAAATCCGGCTGCTGGGCCCCATACCATCATAGGCACGCATCATCGCCAGAATCACCTGCCGGGAGATCTCAAAGGCGCTCCCATGGTCCTCGAGTAAAGCTCCATGCCCGCCTGTCCGAAACACAGTGCCATCGGTATTCCGGGCAAAGAAGGCGCTCCCGGTACCGAGTAATGCCACCGCCACATCGCCATCCTCACAAGCTGCGCGAAGGGTTTGTTGAGCATCGGATTCCACAAGCCATGGGAAAGGACTTTCCTTCTCAGTGAGAGCTCGCTCCAAGGCACGGCAATCTTCCGCCCGTCCATAGCCCGCCAATCCTGCGGCCGCAACGCTCAGATCCGTAAGTGCAATTCCCGCATCGGCTACCAAAGAAGATGCTAACTCAAGGAGCCGGGAAGCGGCCCTGGAGGGATTCGCGGGGGTGATCTCGGAGGGGGCGCTCCATTTGCTCCCGGCCAACAATGGCTCGGGAGCCTCCGCCGAGAGGAGATAACCCCTCAGCTGGGTCCGCCCATAATCGACCACCAGTACCTTGTCACTCACTTCGACTCCCCCTTCATCCGCTTGATTTCCCGTTCGAGGTTTTCGTTCTTCACCCGTAAGTCCTCCAGTTCTTTCCGGAGTTCCTCTTCCCGTTCCTTGTACTTCCAATCCAGGCGCCGATTGAGTTCTGTCAGACTCTCGGATTCCCCCTCCGCAGTGGAATGGGGGATGACCTCATAAAGAACCGCACAAACCAGGACGAGGGCAAACACAGCCATGAGACCCCAGAGCGGAGGTCCCATTGCGGTACGGGTGGTTCTCTTCTTTCTCGGCAACATGTCAGGGTTTTTGGATCTTAGGGCGTTCTGGGTGGAGACTCTCCGGATTCGAGGGTCACAGTCACCTCACGTTCATCGGTGATGGTAATGGGCAGACAGTCTACAATGAGATCGATGGGAGGATACTCATACCACCGTGGCTTGATGAATTCCACTTGATAGGTGGGGCGAAAGCCACGCTTGAGACAGTAGATGGAATACCCACAAGCCACTGATTGAAATTCATATTCAACCGGTGAGACCTGCAGCCGCTTCCGGTCTTTCTCGAAAGTCTCTTCCTCCTTAGACAAGGGTGATTCCCTTTTTTTCTTCTCATCGATCTTCCGTGTGAGGGCACGGTCGCTGTCTTCAAGTCTGACCACATGTCCCTGGACATAGACCTGCGCGCCAACAGGAGTGGTATTGATCCGCATGACATTTCGCCGGCAGCCGGAGAGTGGAAGCACCAGCACCAAAAGAAACAAGTAAAGGATCCAGCACGGGCGGAAGAACCACATGGGGGAGAGTCTAGCGCCGTTGACGGGAACAAGAGTAGAGTGCCACGCACCCAAGTGTGATGCCATGTCTCTCACCGTTTCTTAAGCCGTTCCAGAGCTTTGGGTAGAGTTCGTTTCTGACGCAAGACTGGCATTTTCTCCCAGAAACCCGGGGGTGGAAGGATCTCGATGGTATTATTCGCGCGGGTTCGTTCATCCATCCCACCATCGGGATCAATCCCAATCTCAACACGCGTACTGTTGGGAACCAACAACACCGGGATGCCTTTGGGTTGGGGAACACCCAGCGAGGGAGCCACGGGTGGCAAGACCACGGCTTCAGTTGAGAAGTAAGGTTCATTTCCGCCCTCCCGCCAGTATTGAAACTTCAATGTGGTGGTGGTCGAGACGGTCTCCCCGAAGTTGCACAGTGGGACATCGAGAAGGACGGCGCGGTCTTCATCTCGCAGGAGGGCACGGAAAGGAGTCGATGGTCCCAGAATGGCCTTGGTGGGATCAATCACCCAGTCCGCTGGTACGGAAACCGCCCGCGCGAAATCGGCCTGGGTGGAGGTACTGCCACGGATCAGCCCCCAACCCAGATCGGGTTTCTCCAGGATATGGATCGACTTGCTGGCCTCATTATTGGCTTCGTTGGTTTCGGCGATGACATTGTCTGGATCGACCACGACAGTCACAGTCTGATCGCCGGTTCCATCCCACCAGTCCCAACGCAACCGCACTGTCTCACTCTGACCCGGATCGAGACGCTTGATCTTGGTGTCGGGATAGTTCGCGAAGTTCAAAAGCGCTTGCTTGTTGTCTCCCGAGAGACCTTTCACGATCACATCCTCGGCGGTCCGTCCGCCCTCATTCTTCACCGTCGCCCGGATGAAGATGGTTTCCCCATTGCGAGGAGTGCTATTTTCGAACTGAATCCGGTTCTCATCCAGACTTAGATCTGGCAGCGCGTCTTTCCCGCCTGGAATTATCCAGTCAGGTCTTGGGAATCCACTCAGATCCAGCGCCAAAATGCCAGTGAGGCCTTGACCTTTCCCAGGAGGAGTAGAGCTGCCATTCAGATCCGGCGAAATTCCCAATAACATTTTTTGGAGATCCTGTGACTTGGGCAGGGTGAGCTGCAAGGTTTTCTCAGGGTTTATGGGAACATGATCCCAGGTACGCACTTCGTTCAGATCATCCCCTATCTGCCAACAAGTGACGGTTTTGGGGATGGGAATGGTGCCGGCTTCACATAATGACGAGACATCGACGGTGACATCCAGGCTGCCCTCCTGGTTCCACCGGATACGTTGGGCAATGACTGACTTGGTCCTCGGAAGGGGGCATCGGTACAGGGGATCACCGAACAACGTGAACATATCCACACTCTGGTTGGGCATTCCACTCTGCAGACACTCCACCTTTCCACCCCACAGCATGGCCCCCGGCTGGAGGACCTCACCGCGTATCGCCAGATCCAGGCACCCCTTCAACAGAGAGAGGTGATCGCTGGGAAGTCCACGTCCGGTCGAGGCGAACAAGGCCATGCAGCCCCCGGCTCCAGAAAACAAGGCTTCCTCGGCAAGGCCGATGCTCCACTTGGGAATCTCGGCAAAATCGAAACGCCCCACATCGCAGGTCATCAAGAATGCTAAGGGACTCTGTTCAAGATTGGTCAAACTAGGGATATCACTGAACTTGCTCCCCCCACCAAAGAGAACTCGTTCATGACCCAACACATTCAACCCGCTATGGCCAAAGTACACAAACAACGCGGCGCCTTTGTTCAAAGACTTACGGATAGCCGCATTACACTCAGGGCTGATTTTACCATAGTCCAACGGGGCGCTGTTCTTCTTCGCCTCCTCGCGGATTTTGGCCAAATGGATCCCATAGTAGAAGTTATCCACAAAGGGATACTCCCGCACCCGGATATGATCCAAACGCATGGAGAGCGGAAGCGCTTGCAAGAACACATCGTTGGTGTTTCTTTCAAAGGGAGGGTTGTCATCCGTGACCCAGATAAGACGCTGGGAGGCGCCATGCCTGCCTTGTGTCTCCATCTTCTTAAGATAACCCTGCATCTGCTTGTTGGTTTGGCAGGGCATACGCCCAAAGAACCAGTTGGCGGCACGATCCTTGGGATGACCCTCCACAAACCAGAAATCGGAGGTGAAATCCGGGTGTTGGGAAGTGTGGAAACAGGGGCTCCAATTGGGCACGAGCTGGTAGTGCGGGAAACGCTTCCAGGTGTCCCAGGAACTGTCCCCCACCAGTAGTGCCGAAGCCGGTTGAGGATCCGGCCAAGAGGTCTCCACCCAAGCCAGAAAATTCCTGACCGCATAGGGTGAGAACTGTCCTCCCGTAAACATGTCAAAGATCCCGGTCAGATCGACTGAAACATACTTCTGTCCACGCTTGACGGCATCCGCGATCAAAGCGTTTACCTCAGGCTGGAACAGCTCGGGGGTGAGAATCAGCTGTTCGGCTTGAGGTGGCGAGTCCACCCAGGTGGGTATGTGGAAGGGGATCATCTCATCCACTTCCATAAGGCTCTTGAGTAGATGAATCGCGGGGAATGCTCCTCCCGTGAGTATTCCCGGCAACAATACAATCTGGTGACCGGTCCGGTGAGGATCCTGGATGACCCATTGCCCCTCCTGAGTTCTACCGAAAACGAGGGGGAGCGGACCATCCGGGCACCTATCCTCCAGCACAAGAACTTGAGAAGAAGGTTGCTTGTAGACCACATCGGTTCCACTCCAGATCATCGGTGCGACACCGCTGAGGTGGAGGTCATCGAAGTAGAGGGGGTTCCGCGCCGGAGTTCCGGGTTGATAACGAAGCGCGAGGGTCTCGCTTGTAACACCGCGTGGGATCTGGAAACAGGCGGTATAACCATACCCATCGGGGTGCCTCTCCAGCGAGTAAGCCAAAGTAGCGGAACCGATCTCTAGAGCCAGATCTCCCTGTTTGAGACGGTCCTCGGCGGAGTAGGTCTCTTTCATCGAAGAGCCGAAGATGATCCGTAGACGCCCGTGGGTGGGTTGTACCGAATCACGAATCCAGTGGGGGAGTGGAATCACCAGAGGCTCTCCTGGTTGCTCAGGAAAAGGACTGTCAACCCAGAAAAGATCCTGCTGGTTGGTACGCAGCCCACCCTCTACAAAGATATGATCCTTCCCCTCCAAACTCTCAACTGTAGCGGAGGTAACCTCCATGGATGCGGCCATTCCAATGCTATACATGCCCGGGGTCACGAACCGGTTCTGGACGGTGCCCGTCGCGCTGGATGTGAGCCAGTAACATTCTCTCGGATCGTTGGGAGAGGTGGAGAGATCCGCATGAAAGATCAATGTGTCCGATGCATCCAGCGGTCCGTTGGATTTCCAGATTCCCTCGTGAGTCCGGATTCCAAGAGCCTCGTAAGTATCGCTTACACGGGTATCATCATCGGGGTCCCGGTATCCAGCCGGGGTCTCGATCAATGGTCCACGCCGTGAAAGTTGAAGTGTCTCAATCCGGGCGCCCGCCCCGATGAAAGGGATGAAACAGCTGGCTGAGATTCCATACCACCCCTCGGAGACAGTCCGGATCTTGACCGCCGGATTCCGCCAACCACGGGAGGGACTGTCCACCATCTCCCCAAGATGGGAAATGGCAGGCAAACAACGCGGAAGATCCTCTGGATTCAATACCACTGTCCGGAATGCCTGTAGAACCAGATCATCCACGGGGCGGGGATCTCTCACTGGGTTGGTGTACTCCAGGATCAATGTGGCTGAAGGAACAAACGCGGAATCTACTTGAGGATTCCCACTCACTGGCATGGTAGGGCGGTACTCGATCCGGACCAGTTCAGCGCCACGGTATTCACCCAGGATCTCAGTCTTCAAACGTTCGGCTTGAGGAATAGCGAGGGGTGGGGTCGCGGGTTGAAACAAGGTGCCCCCCTTGAGAAATAGGGTTTCGCTGTACTCGCAGGAGGCCGAAGAAACCCCTCCGGGGGGGGTTACAATCAAGCAGAAGAATCGCTCCCCCTGAGAGGGAAGGGTCTTTCGTTCGAAATTCCACTTGAATTGTAGAAGAGCCTGTTTCCCCTCAACCTTGTTGGAATAGAAACAATCCGATGTGAAGGGGGGCTTGGATGTAAGAACAGCAGTGGCGGGGACCACTTGCCAGGAGAGGGCAGTTTCGGTGGTGGCATCCAAGACCGCGCCCGCCGGTGAGAGCGGATCGAGGAACTGGCACACCAAGAGAAGCCCAAGAACTCGGACCCCTCTCTGGTGGAGCGACGCCATAAACATGGAAACTCTTTTCCCCGGTGTCACTGTTGTGAGGTGATGAGGGTAATGGAGGTGCCATTCTCCCCGGTAGCGAGCAGGATGTTGAGCACACGGTCTTCCTTGGAGCAGGCGTATATGCACATCCGTTTCCCTTCCTCGTTCTGGTCCAGGTTGGTGGTTTCGATCCAACCCCGGGTGGCTACCTCGGTCTTGAAGTGAGCGAAGATCTTGTCGATTGGGTCGGCGGAGGTAGCTTGCAGGCTAAAGGTCTGGTTTTCTTCCACAAACTGAGAGAGAGAAAGATTCATACCCGGATAAAGGGGGATATCTTGAGGAAACGCCTCCGGGATCTTGGCGGCATTACCGGCGGACATCTTCATCGCTCCGTCTTTGTTGTTAACCACCAGGCTATAAGAATCTCCGCTGGTCCCCCCAGCTTGCAGCATTAGGTCTTCGGTTCCATCCTTGACCTGAAACGAGTAGCCCTCCCCGGGCTGCTTCATGCCGGCCTGGAGATCCTGTGGAGCCGCTTTGGCTATGGGCGAGGGCTTCGAGCTCGACTCCTTCTCCCCAGGATTCGTACCCCCACACCCCAGGAGGATGACACCTGTCACCACCACACACCACCAAGCCGGCGTAGCCATAACATACTCCTTTTATGACCCAAGGATGAGCTTACAGATTACACGGGGAATGGTTTAAAAACGACACCCTTCGAGAAAGAAAATGAGGGAGGGGAATTCACTCTTGAAACGGAGAGCGAGTCAGGTATGATGTAGAACAACCGGTGCGGGAGTAGCTCAGTTGGTAGAGCAACAGCCTTCCAAGCTGTGGGTCGCGGGTTCGAACCCCGTTTCCCGCTCCAAGGAAGTCCATCTATCCATCACTGAATAACCTCCCCTTCGTCTATCACAATCCAATCAAACTCGATCGTCGAAAAAAAGTCTTCCTTACAGTCCATCAATCATCTTGAAGTCCAGATCCTGTTCAATTCGGAACACACCCAACCTGTTCATTTGTCCTATACTCAACTTACTGAAAAACAGACAGAAGAGGTGCTCATATGTTCAGACTCGCCTGTGCCGCGTTGATCATCACATTTCAGGCCATGGTGCTCGCTCAGGTAGTGGATGTGAATGGAGATGGGATAGTCGGCGCTCAGGAGGCGCTTGCCTTGGCGGAGGAATGGAAACAAGAAGCCAAAGATGCCAACGAGCACAATCACCTGGATCAAACCTGGGGAGGTACAGGTGATCCCTTGAAGATCCAAGGGAGTTTCACGGAATGGCTCATCATCCATTCAAAAGACGAACAAGGAGATAAGACCGTTTTCCCCTACCGTTCCCCCTCCGCTCCCCTGGTGCTGGAGAATACCAATGCCAGTGGTTACGGGCTGAAGGTGATTTCGGATGGAGCGGGCCTGCATGTGACCTCCACTGGTCCGGATCTGATCCTGGTGGGTAGTAACGGAATCATCGCCGCGACCTCCGAGAACTATGAAAACCTGACCCTGCTCTCCAACAACAATATCTACATCTACCTGGACAAGAACCGTGATGAACCCCACACCAGCGGTCTCTACATCATGGGCAGACAGGGGTACTCAATCCTCGAACTCAGCGAGGATGGGGATATGTGGTTACGGGGAACCCTGACCCAGGCGCAGCTCAAATCGAAGATCGACCACCCCCTCGATCCAGCCAACAAAAACCTCACCCATGCGGCGTTGACCAGCCCGGAACAGAAGACTGTTTATGATGGCGTGGTGGTGCTGGATGCCAGTGGCGAGGCCTGGGTGGATCTGCCTGAGTATTGTGAGGCCCTCAACACCGGTTTCCGTTACCAGCTCACCCCCATCGGAGCCGCTATGCCACGGCTCCATATCGCCGAAAAGGTCCGCAATAACCGTTTCAAAATCGCGGGCGGCGCCGGGGGGATCGAGGTCTCCTGGCAGGTCACCGGAGTTCGTCAGGATGACTACGCCAAGGACTACCCGGTCCAGGTGGAAGAGGAAAAGACAGACAAAGACAAGGGCCATTTTCTGCATCCGGAGTTGTTCGAGTAGTCTATCCCCGTTCTATAACACCCCGTTGAATAACTCGAAGTTCTGTTGGCACCATGGATTCCCGCCTTCACGGGAATGACGATTACCGAAGGATTTCTCTTATTCTATCATTCCCGCGAAAGCGGGAATCCACGATCACGCTCTTCTTCAACAGGCTGCTAAGTGATATCGTTCCATAATTGTTCTTGACATCGCTCAGTGTCATATGTCATTATATGTTTGCTAGTGTCACCCTGGAAGAAAGACATGAAACGTATCAAACCGAAGAACACGGAACCCTCTCCCGCCGAATGGTTGGTCCTCCAAGCGGTCTGGGATCTCACACAGGAAGAATCGGAGGTGACAGTCAGCGAGGTCCTTCCACGGCTAGTCGAGAAGCGTGGCTGGCATGTTTCCACCCTCAAATCGACTCTGGAAAGGCTGGTGCAAAAGGGCTACCTCAGCTGCCGGATCCGGGGCAAGACCTCCTTCTATAAGCCGGAGGTTCCACGCGAGGAGGCCACCTCCCGAACCCTCAGCACCTTCCTCGATACGGTACTCGATGGAGCCTTCGGTCCCTTGGTGGCCTATCTGGCTGACCGGAAGGGGCTCAAACAGACAGAGATCAAGGAACTCGAGCGGTTGCTTAACAAAGCGAAGAAGGAGAAATCCTCATGAACCGTCTCGCGGAAGTGTGGATCGAGTATGTCACCACCATGCTGTGGCAGTCCTCGCTGCTCATGCTGGTCATCGGGGTGCTCTATCTTCTGTCCTGGAAACGTTCAGCGGCATTCCGGTATGCGTTGCTCTGTATCATTCTCCTGAAGTTCCTTCTCCCCACCAACCTAGAGAGTGTGAATGGCCTCTGGTCTTGGTTTGAGGTCCCCAAACAACCTCCGGTCACCTCGATTCAAGAGGTGGTGGAATTGTTACCATTCACAAGGACGATCGAGCCTGTCGTGGTTGCCGAGATAAAGCCCCTTGCTTCAGTTATGCCGCCTATTCTTTCCGAAGATGTCCCGGTAGACACATCCTTGCTTCTTTTCATCTCCTGGTTGCTGGGAGTCCTGGTGTTGGCATCCGCCCTGGTGTTCCGTGCCAGTCAGATCAAACGCCAGTTTTCATCCGCTCAAAAGGTGGATGACTCCACTGTTCTGGATCTGCTTAATCAGTGCCGTCAGGAAATGGGCATCACGCGTCCGATTCCTCTGTTCATGCTCACGGAGCTGGCCAGCCCGGTTTTGGTGGGCCTTATCAGACCGCGTATCCTTGTAACCAAGACGACATTAGAGGGGATGAACCCGGAGCATCTGCGTCCCATCTTTCTGCATGAGCTGGCCCATGTCCGCCGTTGGGATCTGATCGTCAACACCCTCCAAATTATTCTGCAGGTGTTGTGGTTCTTCCATCCGGGCCTGTGGTTGACCAACTGGTTGATCCACCGTGAACGGGAGGTCGCCTGTGATGATGCCGTCCTCTCACTCATGGAGGGATCACGCGAGGTCTATGCGGGCAGCATTCTGACGGTTCTCAAGGATGCCTCGGCTTCCGCGCGGATGGGAGTGGGATTGCTCGGAATCGCTGAACGGAGCTCCGTAGCTGGACGTCGAATCCGGCGGATTTTGGATAAAAAGACCCGCGCCACAAAATGTTTGAGCCTGGCGGTCATCGTCCTTCTGATTGGCCTGTCCGCGGTTCTCCTGCCCTCTGCCAGAAGCCAGAAAGAGGAGACGGCTACTTTATCACCAGAGGCCTCCGGACGGACAGATCCTGAGGTGATAACCTCCAGTGTACCTTCCTCAACAGTTCAAGAAAAAACCCATTCCGAATCAACCCAGTCGGCCAGAGATAATAATCCAATTGTCGCGGAGATACGGGCCTCCTACGCAAACCAGCGGGTTCTTTTCAAGAACATGAAATTCAAAGCCCGCTGGACCACACTCCCCAAGCGATCCTTTGCGGATCATCTGGATGCCTTCCACGAACCCGGAGAAATCATGGCTGGAATACAGCCGACGGGCAATGTACAGGGATGTCTTGACCAGGTATTCCAGATTGATACACAGGGACGTTACTTCCTTTCACATGCAATTGGTTCCATCATGTTGGTCGATGGAACTCACTTATCAATACCCCGGCAATTCAGCTATGATGGAACTGAATACCAGGGAAGGAGCACCCTTTATTCCACCCAATTCCCACCCGCCATCACCCACCCACGCACAGTACCGGCATTCTTCATGGATCACCTCTTTAACACTGATCTTCAAGAAGCCCTTGGAAATTCCTCCATCACCAGCGTGACCAAGGAAGCCAGTGGACTCTGGCATCTTGCCTTTCAATCAACCGCATCGGGTAAACACTATGAGGCCTGGAGCGATCCCTCCCGTGACTATCTCATCAAAAAAATGATATCAATAAACAGATCCGGACAGGTTCTTACCAAGGAGATGGACTACAAGAAAACAACCGAAGGTTTCTGGTATCCCTCCGCCGCAACGATATTTCTCGATCCAAATGATCCAGTGTCTGTTGAGATTCAGGGGTTTGTGCTGAATGGCCCTGAACCTTCATACACAATCGCTATTCAGCCCGGAGAGAGTGTGCGTGACTACAGGAAAAGCCTGGATGTCCCGGATGTATTTTTCCAGGGAACGAAGAGAAAAACCTATGGTGAGGTTGTGGATGGAACCGTTCCTTACATCGCAGGTGTAGTCACCGATGTGAGTGGTGCTCCGGTCAGCGGCGCCAAGGCATACATCTTCTCGGAAAAGATCATCCATCTACAGGACAACCGTCTGATTAGCCTCTATAAGGGTGATTTCGACAAAATGCTGGCCTGGACAGATGCCCAGGGACGATTTGCTATCCCAATTGAAGAAAAGCCAGACAGCGATGCGGCGGGAAGGTACAAGGAAACAGGCGAGTATGCCCTCTGTTTCTTATCTGATTCCCATTCGGATGTCACGCTGAGTGCAATTCCCATCAGTAGCTATGATGTCAAAGTCACTCTGCCTCCGCTGGGGACAGTCTCAGGCCGGGTGGTGCAAATGAGTAACGGCAATAAGGTTCCTTGCGCGGGTGTCAGTGTCGAGATGGAACGCCTTGAGGTGGATTTGTTTTCTTTTGTACAAACCCGGAAGAAAGAAACCACAATTACGAATTCCCAGGGTGAATTCTATTTCGATCGAGTGCGCACTTACAATCTGATTGGGATCACAAGAGATGATCAACCCAGAGAGCGTAAACTCACCTGCCAGGGGACTGTCACTTACGTGGCCTTCTGGAGTGGTGAATACCACAAAGAAGTCGAAATCGTTCTCCCAGACCCTACCGTTGTGAACATCGTCGAAAAGACTGCCAAGAATGGGCCGCGTCTTGTGATCCGCCCCTACGCCCAGGGTGAAAATGCTAAACAGGCCGAGTTGGTGCCCTACCACACGCCTGATACATCCCGAGGCTATGTTGCGCCAGTCATGAGTGATGTCATTCTGACCGAAGTGGATCTGATCAACCCCGATAAGGAAATGGGCTGGGCTGGCTATTACTGGGTGAAAGATGACTCAGTCAAGCGAGTCGAGGAGTTCAAAGAGAAACCGCAAGCCTTGATAATCATCCTGGATGGCGAGGTCATCCACCGTGGCTTTTGGAATGACCTCTTCAAGCCAGCATCGTATGTATCAGGTGGTTTCAAGATGGAAACTCCGCACAGTCTCGCATTCTCTTTTTTTGGCGGCGTGGAAATAATAGAGCCGATAGAGAAAATCAGTCAGCTTGATATTCCGGCCGGGAAGTAGGGGGGTGCAAGAGAGCGGGGTTGTAATGGAGTTGTGGATCCCCGCGAAAGCTGGAATCCACAGTCACGCTCATCACTTCACGGAACACCTGAATTATTTCGAGGATTCTCAACGCGGATCCCATTCCTCCCTCAGGATCCCATACATCTCGATGTCCTCGAATTGGCCCCACTTGAGGAAATGCCGACGGCGGCACCCCTCAAACTTCATTCCGATCTTGCGCATCACTTTTCCGGAGGCGGGATTGCGTGAGAGGTGGTGGGCATGAACCCGTGCCAGATTCAGGGTGGTGAGGGCATAATCCACCACACAGCGCGCGGCCTCGGTGGCATACCCATGCCCCCAGTAAGGCACCCCGATCCAGTACCCCAATTCGGCCTGATGCCCCTTCTCGATATTCATCAGACTGATCGCTCCGAGTAGGGTTCCATCGGCCCGCAGGGTGACCGCAAAGTTAATTTCCTCCCCCACCTCGAACTTAGCGGCATGGGTTCCGATCCACTCCCCGGCCATCCCCTCCTCATAGGGATGCGGGATCTGACGGGTGGTCTCGGCAATGGCACGGTCCCCAGCCAGACGGGTCACCTCGGGAGCATCCTCCAAAGTAAAGGGACGCAGGATCAGGCGGTGAGTTTTGAGGGTCGGGAGTGGAGACATGACCGGGCTCCATCACACAAGTTTTCTGCAACTTTAGGGGCAGTATCCCACGCTTTCGCCATCATGCCAACATCCATAAATTGATGAAACAGAGGGAAAAACCAGGCGGGGGAGTCTTTCGGGGACTCCCCCGCCCTTCTTAAGATCGGAGGACCTACTTTCTCCAGTGGATACTGAAATCGAGTAGGTCTTCACCGGTCTCTCTCACCTTGAGTAATTCAATCAGGTCTCTTGCATCGATCTGGCCATCACCCTCGGTGGGCCAGAGATCATGGATAGAAGAACCTCCCGGGGTCGGGGTCGGGGTCAATACCGCCTCCTCCTCCACTGTAAAGGACCACACCAGTCCCGTGGTCACACCCATGTAGTTGCGGCTATCCACCCGCCAATAGTAGGTGATGTCCTCTTGCAGTAAACCGGGATCGAAAAAGGTGGATTCGATACCAGCGGCAGTGGCAACAGTGGGAACCGTTTCCCCCTCTTTCCAGAAATAGACATCATACTCCGAAGCCAGATCCCCATCCTGCCAGGAAAGAGCCGTGTCAGTCATTGCAGCTTTTTCACCATCAACGGGATAAGGATTACTAGCTTGACCAGGAAGAGAGCTGGCGATGGTATTGAACACTTCATTGGTCACAATGGGATCATTCGTGTCGAACACAATACTCGCATCATTGGTAATTCTGGTTTGTGCGGCCAAGCCTGCCTTGCTCTTGATCGTGAAGGACACATGCCCCTCGCCACGATGGGTAGAATCGTTGGGATAAAGGAAACCGGCGGCAGGGTCAGTCGGCCAACCATCCTCGGTGGTTGGGTCAAAGGTCCGCAGATACCACTTCGCTTCTCCGGTCTCCATATCAAGCGTAGTTTCGATCTTGACCTGGTAATCCGTCGAGGAGTCCTCCACCAGAGTTTTTCCAGTCGTCTTGCCCGCGAGGGTGTCCACCAACTGGTTTGCATAGACCACCTCGCCCAGACGGAAGGTGGACCAATCCAGGTTGGGGTCGAGTTGATCCGTGACAAACACTTCCTGAGCCGCAGCCGTAGCGGTGGACTTGTTCTCGAAGTAGATCACATAGGAGAGAGTCTCACCGGGATTTACGAAACGCTGGGTATCGGGATCGCCAGAGCCGGGGGTGCCGGTTTTTTCGTTGGGGTCA
>CAYRBI010000144.1:0-15996 GCA_964422415.1 uncultured bacterium
CGCTACGGTCTTGAGGAGCTTCTTTGACAAGCCCCACGCACAACCTTGTCGCCAGCGCCGCTACCTCATCAGTGTGGAAAACAGAGGCGATAGCACGGTCATAAAGCAGATCCAGAGAAGGAGGGAACTCTTCATCTCCAAGACGGTAAACCAACAAGACCTTGAGATTCCCAATGGCCTCTATCTCGGCTGCTAGATCGCCGAGGTGGATTTCGGTGTGAGGGTAGCGTGAGAGCGCGCTACGCAATCCATTGAGGTTATTACCAAACACCTTGAGAAGGAGCTTTGTTGTCCGCCCCGCCGCTGGTTCGAAGTAGAAAGCTCCACCCGGCAGGTCACGGAACGAGATCCACTCGCCGGTGGGATGAATTTCTTTCTCCGTGGCAAGATATCGAAGAACGAGCAGCTCGTCATAGGGATGCGGGGGAACACCCGCCAGCATCTTCATGGAAAGCAAAAGAGGATCCACGTGTATTTCATGACCCAGGACCCGGATCGATAGGGCACCGCTCTCTGTCACCGCCAGACCTCCCAGGGTCGCGGCCTTGGACAGGTCACGTTGAGTGAGTACCTCACGTGCCAGCCGGATCGCCTCCTGCAATCCCTCTCCCAGGTGGTTAATCACTTGCGTCTTCTCTTCAGCCATCAGACTCAAGCACTCCTTTGCATAACGGCACCATTGGGTGCATCCCCGATCCAGACGCGGGTTAGGAATGACCTGTTCACAAAGAATGCAGGTTCTTGTGACATCATCCTTCCAGAATTCGATCTGTGTTCCACAGACTGGACAGGGGAGCTCGAAGATATCCTCAGGTTTCCACTGCTGTTGGCTCTGTCCGGGACATTGTGGCATACTTTTTAAAGGTCCCATGGTCACTCCTAAGGCAACGGAGTTGGGAATTGTCCCGCACTCGGGAAACGGCTGAGGTCAGTGTGCGGCAGGAATTGCGCCGCCATGTATTCATCCATATAGGCTGGGTCGGCATTCAGTTCGAGATAGGTGATCCGGTTAGCGAGCTCCTCAACCTTGCGGCGTGCTTGTTCATGGAGGAGCATGGCTTTCGCTCCAGCCAGAGCGGAGTTCCCCAGATAGATGAACTGGTCCAGTGGCAGATCGGGCAGGAGACCGACTTCAATTGAGCGTTTCAGGTCAAGGAATCTCCCGAATCCACCCGCCACATAGACACGCGAGATCGAGTCAAAATCAAGACCCGCCGACCGAAGCATCAGGGAACATGCGCTGTAGACAGCAGCCTTGGTGCGGAGGAGGTTCATGATGTCACGGTCATCCAGGAAGATCTCCTGCCCCGTGCCGGAAGCTTCCTCTGTTACAATACTGTACAGGAAATACCGGGAGGAGTCTTTGCAGGGGCGAATCAGCCCATGCCCTACCTCTGGGAGGAGTTTCCCGGAAGGATCGATTAGTCCGGCTGCACGTAGTTCCGCCAGAAGATCAATCATTGCGGATCCACAGATGCCCCGGGGCTTTCCGCCACCGATCACCGAGTAAGATGCCCGGCCTGTCTCCCGGTCGACCCGGATACGTTCGATCGCGCCCGGGGAGGCGCGCATCCCACACCCCACTCCACTCCCCTCGAAGGCCGGTCCCGCTGATGCCGCGCAGGCCATCAACCACTCTCCATCTCCCACAACCACCTCGCCGTTGGTCCCAATGTCCAGGAAGAGACAGATCTCATGACTTCCCTCGTCCGCGAGAGAGGTCTGCAGTAGCCCCGCCGTGATATCGCCTCCCACATAGCTCCCCACTCCGGGAGCGATGAGTAGGAGACCATCCGGATTCATCTCCAGACCTACAGCCCCACCCCGTAGAGGGGGAAGATGGTTGAGGGTGGGCGTGTAGGGCTCCAGGCGGATATACTCCGCTTTAAGTCCCAGAAAAAGGTGGACCATGGTGGTATTCCCCGCCACCACAGCGCATTCAATCCCGGATGGATCAGCCGAATGCTCGCGGCATAATTCGAGAATGAGAGTATTGAGGTTGGTCAAGACAAGGGTGCGGAGCTCCTCCAGGCGCTGTGGAGTGCTGGCGTAATTGATCCTGCTGATAATGTCCGCACCACGCGCGAGCTGGCCGTTATAACCAGAGGCGGTTCCACGAACCCGTCCCGAAGCGAGGTCAACGAGATGCACGGCACAGGTCGTGGTACCGATGTCGATCGCGATCCCGTGCAGGTGTCCTCGTGTGTCTCCAGACTCGATGCGGAGGATCTCCACCGATTGGCCCGGTCTTTCGGAGCAAAGGGTTACCGTGACCTCGTGATTACCGGCCCTGAGTGTATCCGCCAGGCTTCGTAGAACCGAAAGGGATGTGGGGACAGGTCCCTTGAATCCAAGAGACCGTGATAGGCGCTCATAATCTCCGAAGGAATTATCGATACTGGGCGGATCCACGGAAACGAGCCGTTTAAAGACGGGGGGAGCCGGACTTTCAACGGTTTGTGGCCGGACCTGTTGGTGTAAGGCCTCAACAACGACCGGACCTTCCTCTGCAATCCGTGTGAGAACTTCGAGAACTACATCATCCATGACCCGGCTGCTACACGCCAGGACCCATCCCTGGTCCGCGTCCGCTGGTGTCAGGCATTCCCTGGTGACCTGTTCGAGCTTCCCAGTCAGGAGCCGTACCCGGCACTCGCCGCAGGAACCCTCCCCTCCGCAGGGAGCCTCAATACCCACCCCGGCCCGGGTGGAGGCGTCCAGTAAGGAGGTTCCCACCTCGACAGCGACTTGCCGGCCTGATGGCTGAAAGGTGACTACCGGCATGGGTTTTCCTCGTGGCTTGTGGAATAAGCTCCATCAACACAGACTACTAAGCTGCTTGTAACACATTCTTCACAAAGGGTTCAATATCGCCAGCCTCTTGAGGACCAACCAGGACTCTCCATCCGGGTAAGGACTCCTCAAGCTCACCTGAGATCTGTGAAACATATCCCGGGATCACGAGCGTCCGGTTGTGGGTTCTTTCCTCAATTCCAGACTCCTTCATGAACGAAGCCACCTTTGCTCCACCGAACTTGCCAGCCGCCCAAGCCGTCAGCACGCTCATTCCTTCGCATTCCGGAATGACCAGCCAGGCCGACAATCCCGAATTCTCGATCTCGCCCGAAACGATGAAGTAGGTGAGCGAGAAGTTGGTTGTCACGAAGACCGGGCTCTGGTCGTTGGGCTCGCCGATGGAGTAGATCTTGGGCTCCACCTGGATCGGTTTCTGCGGATCGGTAAAAAGGTTTTGCCTGAGCGCCAACAATCCGGTGAACACAGCCGGGTCGAACTCAGGCAGAACCACTATCCCGCCATACTTGGCAATCTCGATTCCTGCCTCGACCGCGTTATCCATGGAGTCGCCGGTGTCGATATGCGTTAAGATGGGATAGCCCAAGGATTTCACGCCGGACTTCAACGCTGCACGGCGCAAAATGGTGTTGTTCTGGAAATGTTCGCAGAAGCTGTCCGCCCGGAGATCGAGGTAGAGATCACGGAGCTCCGCTTCCCGGGCCTTGTCAACCATCGCCACGATCTCATCGAGGGTGGAGGCCCCCAAGGCCAGAACCGATTGAGTCTCCTTCGCCACTGGAGCGAGTATCGCAATCGTATCTGGTGTGGCCGAAGCGAGGAGTATCCGTTTGCCACTGTAATGGCGGGCGGCTTCAGTCAACACATCGGCGTTGTCTGTACGAGCCGCTATGGGGCCTTGCCAGATGGAGGAGACCTTTTCGAGAACTTCAAGGAATCTCTCCCGTGAACCTGAGCACCACTCGACACTGATGAGGTTGGGACGCAATGTTTCTCCTACTCTTTCCAGGCTATAGGAGGATATGGTGCTGACACGTTTGGTAATTTCAGCGTCATCCAGGCTATCGCTGATGGACAAGCCGATGCCAGTTTGGTTGACGAAGGTTTTCTCGTGGCGGTAGACCACTGTTTCGCCGCCGGCTTGGAATGCCCGTGTTCCTTCTCCTACGGAAACAGTGCGGATTGGGGGCTCCGATTGAGCCGCGAGGATCTGTTTGGCTTCCTCCGAGATGTAGGGGCATTCGGAAACCTCCGCCTTCTTGCCAGCCAGTTTCATGGCGAAGGCCAGGCAGGTGTTCGAGCCGCACTCCTTGCAGTTGGTCTTGGGTAATAATTTCTGGATCTGAAGACCTGTGAGGGCCATGGTTTAACTCTCCATGCCAACGGATTCTTGGATTATGCTGTGCTTCAACAGCTTCGTGGTGTTGCGTCGAAGGACTTTCAATGATTCGGGGTGGTTCAGGATGACCAGATCGGCGCCAGCCAAGATCAACGGCATGGCGGTTTGCACCTCCCAGAGAACCGAACGGCGGTTCAGTTCACCCCAAGCGGGGAAGTCGATTTCGGCGGCGCGTGATTCTTTCACCTTCCAGGCTTCCTGTCCCACCTGAACCATCATCGGAGAGGCGAGTGGCTTATCCCCTCCAAGGGCGGTCAAACGAATCCTCTCAATCACTGAGTAGGTGTACTCAAGGCCATAGCCTAGCGCGCCAGCCAGGGGATCGATTACCACCCGGTCGCGCGGGAGGTCCATGTTCCCAAGGAGGATGTTGAGCTGTTTGGCCAAATTCACATCAATCGGGCTTTGCGCGATTATGCAATGACCATAGGCCAGAGCCAGACCGGCGATGGTCCGGTAGTTGTCTCCTTCCACCCAATTCAAGAGCAATCGTTCACCCTGGCAGGCGGATGCGATGCACTTCATGACCTCATTAGCCGTCTCGTAATGGTTATGGGCGGTAATAATGAGGGGAACCTTGACTGCCGTGAGGACAGACTTGACCACCTCCAGGGCCTGAGTAGGAGTGCGTGCCCCCTTGTCTGGATGTGTTCCTTCTAGCCGCACCGCGATCAGGTCGGCGCCGAACTCCTCCACACACTTGCGTGCCATTTCGGCGGGGTTCTCAAGCAAAGATCCCCAAAACTCCCTTAAAACAGGGGAAATCTTGGGAGACACTGTATCGAAGACCTCAAGGGCAAACGCAGTTGGGTTTGGAATGCTCCCCTCGAAATGGTGGAAGGGCATGCAATTCTGACCGCCCAGACTGACAGTATGGCCACGCGTGCCCCCATCGGAGGGTGTGGCGCCCAAGACGACTGTCTCGATCGCCAATAGTGAGGTTTCCCGCGGGATCGGGAAGGCAGTAACCTCGGCCAGCTTCTCTTCGGCATATCGTACCGGCTCCGCATCGGAGAGACTCGGCGCCTCTTTTTCTGGTTCGGTGGTGATTGAGGCGGTGGGAGCGGGTGGCACGGTGGTCACCGGCTTGCCATTGCCGAGGAATCTCTCTTGCAGAACTTGGATGATCTCGGTGACCACCTCACGCATTACATGTGTTTTTAACTCCTCGATCAGAGAAGTCCGGTCAGCCGGTGAAAGGGGAGAGGGGATCCCGGTTGTGACGGCTGCCTGCTCTATTTCTCGTTCCTCAGTTACTGGGACCGGAGTGGTTTCCTGTTGTGCCGGAACCTCAGCCGCCCGTACCGGCTGGAGTGATGTCTCATGTATGTGGCTTTCCGTCCAAATGGAAGCCATATCAGGCATGGTGAGAGCCGGGTGTCCGGCTGTCTCCAAGTACGTACGGATCTCGTGGGGATCGACAGCCACAGTCTCATCCGCGACCTTGTCGAGGAAGCCGGGGACTCCCATCTTCTCCATAGTCCGGAGCATGTCTGGTCCCACAGCCTCCTTAAGCTCTTTGGTCATCCAGATCACCCGCTGAATACCTCCGTCCGCATGGAGGAATTTCCGGCTGCTGAGGAAGGCCTTGCCGACACCCATGAAGCCCGGTGTTTGGGCTCCACCCCCCACGGACCCAGCCAGAGTGCTGAAGGTCATCCCAACCGGTGTATCACCAAGGAACTCACGGTTTACGATCATTACCCCGTTACACTCAGGAACATACGCCACGATCGCCTCGAAGCAGCCGCATGAGGTCATCGGACGGTCCATCATGCTATAGGCGGAGAAACTCTCGACAGACTTGTGGGAGTGCTGATAAATGTACTCGTTGATCCCCTCCCAGATTCCGCGCACTGGATCGAGGCAGTGCCCTTTCTGGATGGGTTGGTTCGGGCCCGTCTCGTCGATCTCGTATGCCGCCTTCCCATCCAGCCAGTTGTAGGCGCCACACAGTCCCAGCCGTTCCGGTGTGATGATGCAGACATGGTTTGGTGCGAAGGACTGGCACAACAGGCAGCTGTAGAAAGTTTCCACCGACTCGTCGGTCATCGACTCCAGGCGCTGGTTGCGTTCGTGATAGGTCTTGCGTGCCCCCGTAATGCGCCGTTCGACCTCCTCTTTATCAGTAATGATTGTCACCTTCACCTTATCCACAATGGCCGGGTAGTCACTGAGGAACTTGGCATGAAGGATTTCACCGTAATGACGCAGCCGTAGACCACGCTCGAAACCGTTCTTGCTGATACGGGTCCAGACAATATCTCTTTGCCCCATATGCCAGATACCTTCGGCGCCGTTGAGCAGGTGGTGAATCTGACGTTCAAGGATCGGTTCGAAATCGGTCTGCATCTTGCGCCCCGCTGCCTCCACCCAGATCGCGAGTGGGAGAGCCGAACCCGGGGTGATCTGGTCGATATCGGGGCCGATAATCTCGATGACCCCATCCTCGATTTCGTCCATCTCAACCCGAGAGACAAACTCGAACGCCGAAGTCCGGTTTCCACCGAACTCGGCATGGACATCGTCCTTGCGGATTCGCTCGCCCTCGAAGGCTGGACCATACGGAACCGGGATCGGGACCTTGGTGATCTTGACCTTGCACCCACGTACTTCCAGAGCCCGTTCCACGATCCTGTCATGGGGGACATTGCTGACAACGTGTTCGTAGGTACAGACACCAGTGGGAAGGATCTGGGGGATGTCCGTGTCCGCGATTGTCGGGAAGCCGTAGTTGATGGCTCCAGCGGCAGCGGCATACTTCTCGTCATCCACTTCGCCAAGAGCGAGTACGAAAGCGAAAATGCGGTTCTTGTTGTACTTCAGATTCCTCTCGAAATCCCCTGGCGCTACTCCACCAAAAGAGAGCGCCGCGCGATTAGCAAAGCCAAGCGCATAGATGGCGGCGGATACATCATGCCCAAAAGGCACCAGGCGGGTCTCCCATCCCATCTGCACTCCCTCTGAATCGAGTTGCTCCGCGAAGGTCACCCCATCCACCGCGCCCGCCATGAACACATACAGGTTTTTCTCCTGGAGTTCGCGGGCAATCTTCACCGCGGTCTTCGAGTCAGGGGCTGCACCCACCACAGCCGCGAAGCCGGGAGCGGTCCCATCCACGAATTCGATCCCGCGCTCACGCATAATGACATCATTCGCGGCGCCCAGCCAAATGCCATCGACAGGATCGGGACCTACCAGGGTCTTGCAGGCCTCGATGGTCTCAAATCCAAACAGGGTGGCGACCCCCGCATCGAGAGTGTCACCCAGGTAGGGGAGCCAGAGAGAGTCCGAGGGGGGCGCGGGAAGCAGGCGGTCACACTCCTCCATAACCCACTTCAGGTCCTGGAGCCGTTCGACCTTGTATCCCGTGAAGGAGTAGATGACCGGAAGGTAATATGCGGTGGATGGGAAACAGACCGGATGGTCCGCCCCCTTGGCCGCAATGGTCTCCGCGAGCTTGGCCTTGGCCCGCTGGACTGTCTCCCGGGCGCCTACAATGGCGCTGGTACAGATCAGTTTCGACATAGAATAGACTCCCTTGCCGTCCCAAAGATTCCCTTGAAAACGGCGCTATAGCAACAATCCGTTTTCACTTGGGCCGCTACCCGTTCAAAAAGTTAGTTCTCTCCGGTCCTTCATGTCGTAGAGCTTCCGGTCCGCCTTGCGATTGATGCCCAGGGCCTCGCGCTTCTTTTCGATGTGCGCCGCCATGGTTTCGACCGCTTCGTTGACATCGGAGATGTAGTGGAACTTGGCTCCCACCACCTCCTCGAGGCCGTGGCAGAGGAACTCAGTCAATGCCTCGGAGGCGAGGGTGTAGAAGGGATGGCCAAGAACAACATCAATTCCCGAAGCGACAAAGTAATGGCCGATGGCCACCGCCTTCTCGCTCATCCACTCCGGCGCGGCCCCAATCGCGGGTAGGTCGGAGAGGTCATTTCCCAGCCCACCTTCCATCACCAGGTTGGTAGCGGCTATCAGGATGCGGGAATTGTCCACACAGGATCCCATATGCAGAACGGGTGGGATGCCGACCGCTTCACAGACCTCACGCAAACTGTCGCCGGCCAGAGCTAAGGCTGCCTCCGGAGTGAGTAGGCCCTGCTTTCCGCAAGCCACCGCCGCACAACCTGTCTGCAGCACTAGAATGTTCCGTTTGATGAGCTCCTTGGTGAGTGTGATGATGTAATCATCGATCTTTCCACGCGCGTTGGTGCAACCCACAACGCCGGCAACTCCGCGTATACGTCCAGTGATGATGGCATCATTGAGGGGACGAAAGCTCTTGCGGTACTTTCCTCCCAGCATCGTAAAGATCGTTTCGTTACTGAAACCTGCTACCAGTCCACTACTGTCCGCAGGAATGGCAACTTTGCTTGGATTACGGTTGGGGAAGTTGCTGATTGCGAGGCGCAGAATACCTTTGGCTGATTCAAGGGCGTTGGATTCTTCGAACTCGATGTGCTGGGCTCCCATGTTTTTCGCGATGGGGTTGGTGGTGACGATCTTGGTGTGGTAGCAGCGCGCAACCTCGGGCAGCGAGGCCATGCAGCACTGCACGTCCGTGATCATGACTTCCACCGCGCCGGTCACGATCGCGAGCTCTTGCTGTAGGAAATTACCCGCCACCGGAATGCCATGCCGCATCAGCACCTCATTGGCCGTGCAGCAGATTCCAGCCAGGTTCACACCGCGGGCTCCCACGGCCTGAGCGGCGGCCACAATCCCGGGATCGCGTGCCGCAACCACAAGGATCTCGGTGAGGGAGGGTTCATGGCCGTGGACCAGGACATTTACCATGTCGCTTTCGAGCACTCCGAGGTTCACTCTTCCACGGATGGGAGCGGGTGTGCCGAAAAGGATGTCGCTGATGGTGGTGGCGATCATGGAGCCGCCCCACCCATCAGCCAATGCGGTTCGTAGCGCTCCCAGAACCAGGTTCTGATAGTCGTGATCCACTCCGATATGCGTACGGTGAAGCGCCTCGACAATCGAGGCATCGACACCGCCCGGAGCCAGACCTGTCCGTTGCCAGAGGTTCTGACGAGCGATGGGAGCCTGTTTCAGAGTTTCCAGAGTTCCCTCCTGGAGGGTGAACTCCCGCTCGAAGAGGTCCGCCAGCCGGCTTGCCACCTCAAGGGTTTCGAACCCGCTATCATCGATTCCCCAGGCCCGGGCGGCTCGTCTCAGGCGGCTCTCGTCTTTGATTTGGAAATCGCCACCTGTGCCATTGGCAACCGATTTAAGAAGCAGAACCAGATGGCGTCCATGGTCGGAGTGCGCAGCCGCCCCAGCGGCAACCTCACGGAACAGGTTCCTGGCCGCAATGGTATCCACCGTGGCGCCACACACACCCATGGGGGAGTTCTTGGTGATGCGACATGGCCCCATGTGACAGACACGGCAACAACCCCCTTCAGAGCCGAACACGCATGGCCGTCCCTGAACATCAGCCCGGGAGAAGGCATCCTGCACGCCATCCTCATGGGCCTTATCGAGCATCGCCAAACTGGCGGAATCGACAGCGACTTCTTCTGGCAATCGTATTTTCGCCACCTACTCCTCCTGATTATTTTACCCAGTTTCTCAGATTCTCCCTGCTTCCCGTCGCGTGACCTGTTCCATTGTCTTACTGAACTCTATATAGGCCGGATTCCCATGATTGAGGTTGAAAACCGGTCCCCCCACGGCATCATTTGCCGCGATTTCATCATCTTCGGGCACTTGTCCCAGGACTTCGACACCTGTCCCCTCAAATACCTCGCGCGCCTTTGCCAGGGTGCGTGGATCGCGGAGACGGTTGAGAACTAGCCCCCGCGACCGCGCATTGACTTGCATCTCCTCAGCAAGATCCACCAGTCTCCTCGCGGTAAGTAGCCCGCGTTGCGATGGATCGGCCACAAACAGCAGCCAGTCAGCCGTCTGGACTGTACGACGGCTGAGGTTTTCCAGTCCCGCCTCGTTGTCGATGACAACCGCCGGGTAGTTCCCGGCGAGACGAGCTAATACCTGACGGAGGACATTGTTGGCGTAGCAGTAACAGCCAGGACCTTCTGGACGGCCCATGGCGATGAGGTCAAAGTGGGTAGACTCGATCAAAGCCTCCTGGATCTTGAGATCTAGGAGTTCATGCTTGCCCATTCCTCCGGCGGAGGCCTCCTGAGCGATCCGTTTAGCCTCCTCGCGGACACCGCCCACCGAGGTTGCGGTGTGAACCCCCAGCAGCGTATCGAGGCAGGAATTGGGATCTGCATCCACAGCCAGGACAGGCCCCAGGCCTTGTTCGCCAAGCCACCTGATAGCCATGGCCGCCAACGTGGTTTTGCCCACTCCTCCCTTTCCCGTGATGGCGACAGTCAAACTCATGCTTCCAAAGACCTGGTGTTCCCTCGAAAGTCAGCCCAGAGATACCAGCTTCTGGGCCATGGCGGAGATATGGTTCGGATTCGAGCCACAACACCCACCCATGAAACGAGCTCCAGCCGCAAGAAGGGGCTCCACCACATTCGAGTACATCTCCGGGGGTGCGGAATAGATTGAGCGGCCATTCATATCCACAGTAGGTTTCCCCGCGTTTCCCTTAATCCAGATCGGGAGTTCATTCCCATATTGGGAGAAGATTTGGGCGATCTTCACAAAGGATTCGATCCCAGCTCCGCAGTTGGCTCCGACAAAACTGGCCTTGGCTCGCATCGCCATGGCGTAGGCCTTTTCAGGATTCGCCCCCATCATGGTAAAAGCGTTGTCCTTGCCCGAATCGAAGGTGAAGGAGACTCCCACGGGCAGGGAGCAAGCCGAAAGGCACCCTCGCAACGCAGCCTCGGCCTCTACCAGGTCGGTCTGGGTTTCGATCACAATGGCGTCCGCTCCCCCCTCTTCCATGGCGCGGGCTTGTTCGGCGGCGGATTCCGCAACTTCCTCCTCGGTAACCTCACCCATCATGACCATCTTTCCGCAGGGACCGATCGATCCGAAGACATAAGCCTTGCCCAGCGCCGCGCGTTTCGAGATCTCCGCACCCGCGCGGGTGAGCTCAGCGGCGCGCTCGGGGATTCCATGCTTGGCCAGCACGATCCGGTTGCTGTTGAATGTATTGGTCAGGATGATGTGGGCTCCAGCATCCACATAGGATTTCGCCACCGAGAAGACCTTATCGGGTGCTTCCACATTCCAGGTATCGCACATTTGTCCTGGTTGCGCGCCGAGCTTCTGCATCTCGGTTCCCCAGGCTCCATCAGTGCAGAGCGCGGGTAGTTCACTGAAATTTCCGCGCGTTAGCTTTTTGGTAGGGTCGAAGGCCATCGCAAATAATCTCCTCTTGGTTGTCAGGCGTAGCGCCGTTTATCCATTTCCACCCCCGCTCCTTGAGGAGAGGGGGCTGGGGAAGATGTGGGTCATCCCAAACCCGCCCCACTGTTTGGTCCACTCAACGGGAGAAAAAAACTAACGAAAGAGGTTCTCCTTAGAATCCGTACTTCGTCCGTAGTGCCTGACTGGTCTCTCCCAACAGTTTAAAAACCCGCTCGGCATCGGCTACCTCGAGAGAACCCGTACCGCAAGAGGGGGTGATGAAGGCCTGCTCAGCGATCACCTGCTTATCGATGCCCGCCTTCTTGGCGAGCACATCGGTCACGCGCTCATAGAGCTCCACAAGGGACTCGACGGTCTGTTCACGGATCTTCGGGCTGGTCGGGACAATTCCCCAGGCTAGGGCGTTGCCGCGTTCGGCAATCTGACGCTTCATGTGTTCCGGGTAAAGGGAAACCGTCTCCCCAAAGTCAAAGGCATCGAAGTTGACTATATCCACTCCTGCGTCAACCAGGAGTGACCACTCAGTGTTACCACAACAGTGGACACCAGCGATGCCATTCTCCGCATGAATCGCCTCGATGACCTCGCCAAGTTTCCCGATCACATCATCCCGTTGAACCGAGACATAGGTGGAGCTCCCAAAAGCGGAAAGGATCGGCTCATCGATGAAGCAGATCACCCGCTCAGCGAAGGGCTGGAATTTACGAATCTGCCACCGGCATTTCATTGCCAGCGCTTTCACGACAACATCCAAAAACTCTTCGTTATAATAGATCGCCCGCTTGTCCTGGTCGGTGATGGTGAGGGCAAACGAGAGCGGACCAGTAGTCTGGCATTTTACATATGGTAACTTCACTGTGCGCGTGGAAAGCTTGGCTTCTAGCGCGGGGATTCCGGCTGAAAAATCATGGCTGATCGCAGCTGCTCCATAGTTGCCACTCTCCTCGGCAGCCATGTATCCTTCGTAGAACCCCGCCAAGTCCTCGGAATAGTCGCCGGTAGTATCGAAGTACATCCGGCCCTTTTCGAGTTCGACCACGGCGCGTGGCATTCCTTCGGAGTATTGCACCTCCATCTGTTCACGCACCCCGAGTTTTGGCAGCTGCGGCCAAATGGGAGCGATGGGTGTCGCGCCTAGGATAATATCCAGTGCGCATGAAGGATCTGTGTGGGGAAGCGAACCGATGGCGGTTGCTGTCAACTTGGGATGAACGCTCATTTTCTTCCTCCTGCAAGACGATCAGCTAGGAACCAGTAAATAGATTCAACTATTCTAATCGAAAGTTGAGCTTTACGTTAGCTAAAATGAATGCAAAATGACATACCGGCTCGAGTGAGAATGCTAAGTTCAAAATTCTCAACCGGTTTGAGTAATAAATGGTCTCATGGGAGGGCACAAATGGGTTGGAAACTGGCAATTAGTGGTAAAGGTGGGGTTGGGAAATCGACGATTGCGGGTGTGTTCGCCCATCTGGCGGCTAGGGAGGGGAAACGTGTACTAGCAGTGGATGCGGATCCGGATGCCAATCTTGCGGCGGCGTTGGGAATGCCTCTGGAGCAACGCCGTGGGATTATCCCTCTTGCTGAACGCCGCGCTCTCATTGAAGAACGGACCGGCGCTAAGGTCAAACAGTATGGTCAGATCTTCAAGCTTAATCCCGATGTCTCGGATATTGCCGGGAAGGAATCCGCTGAGTTTCGTTCTATCCATCTGTTGGTACTCGGCGCCATCGAGAGCGGCGGTTCGGGTTGTGCCTGCCCGGAGAGTGTCCTGCTGCGCGCGTTGCTCACCGACATCGTCCTCTTCCGGGATGACTTCGTCATTCTCGACATGGAGGCAGGACTGGAGCACCTGGGGCGGGGAACTGCACGCGGGGTCAATCTGATGGTGGTGGTGGTGGAGCCGGGAAAACGGGCGGTCGAAACAGCGGAGTCGGTCCGCCGGATGGCATCTGAGATTGGCATCTCACGAATTGCCATTATCGGCAACAAGGTGACCGATGAGGATGACGAAGCCTTCCTCGTGGAGTCCTTTCCCCCCAAGGAATACCTTGGGAGTATCCCCTACTCGGAGGTGATCCGCCGTGCTGACCGGGAGGACAAGCCACTTATTGACTTGATGGATGCGGAACTGCGAAAACGATTCGAGGAAATCTGGGAACGGGTGAAGGAGTAAGGTTAAGTTTAATGGAAAACAGGACTATGGGAGATGGGTAGTGTACAATCCATACTATCCGCAAGAAGAAGGAATGTTGATCAAGGAGGCAACCATGAAATTCGAGTTTCAAAATCCCACACACCTCATTTTCGGCGCCGGGGTACTCTCCCGTTTGGGGGAGGTGGTGTGTGCTCGGGGCAAGCGTGCCCTGCTCGTTACTGGCGGCGGTAGTGTCAAACGCTGCGGTACATTTGATCGTGCGGTATCGAATTTAGAAAATGCAGGTGTGTCGGTGGCGGAATGCTCTGGTGTTGAGCCCAACCCCCGGCTGTCGTCGGTTGTGCGTGGTGCGCGGATCGCCCGTGAGGAAGGCTGTGATGTGGTCATCGGCCTGGGCGGCGGTAGCACCATGGACGCGGCCAAAGTGATGGCCGCCACTGTATTCTATGAGGGTGACCCATGGGACATGATCGTCCACGGCCAGGAAGAACCGCGATTTCCAGCACGTGCACTCCCCATCATCACCGTACCGACTCTGGCCGCAACCGGCTCGGAAATGAACAACACCGCGGTTATCACCAACGAAAAGACAAGTGAGAAGTCGTATGTGTACGCTGACTGCCTCTTCCCACATACCGCGCTGGTCGATCCTGAGTTGACGTTAAGTGTCCCGCCGGATCAGACCGCGTTCGGCGTGTGCGATTTGATCTGTCATGTCACCGAGGGCTACTTCAATGGTGTCGATGGCACACCGCTACAGGACCGTTTCGCCGAGGGGGTCATACTCACTGCCCTGGAATGGGGACCGAAAGCGGTAGCTGATGGCGGCAATCTGGAGGCCCGTGCCCAAGTACAATGGGCATCGGTTGTGGCACTTAATGGCTGGGTGCAGGCCGGGGTTGCCGCGTCATTCCCGGTACACATGATCGAACATGTACTATCCGCCCACCATGATGTTGCGCACGGGGCTGGATTGGCGGTTCTTAATCCTGCTTGGATGCGTTTTTCAGCTAAGGCCCGTCCCGCTCGTTTTGCACAATTCGCACAGCGTATCTTTGGGCTCTCAACGAAACAGTCCGATGACGCTGGCTGCGCCCGGGAGGGTGTGGACCGGTTCGAGGCTTTTTTACGCTCCATCGGCTGCCCGGTGCGTTTGTCTGAACTAGGCATCGGCGATGCAATGCTCTCACGGTATGCCCAGGACACAGTTCGTATCTCCCATGACGAAAACGGCCTCCTCCCTGGGCGTCCGCCAATGAGTGTGGCTGATATCATCGAGGTGTTGCGCTCAGCACTATAGAACCATGCGATAATTAACCTTAGCAGCCTGTTGAAAAAGAGCGTAACCGTGGATCCACGGTGTCAACAGAATTATGAGTGATTCTACGGCTGCCAAACAGACCAAAGGAGATATTTATGCAGAAGCGTAAATTAGGAACGAGTGGTCTTGAAGTTTCAGCTCTCGGACTCGGCTGTATGGGAATGAGTTTTTTATACGGTCCGGCAGCGGACAAGCAGGAGATGATTTCTCTTCTCCGGACGGCGGTGGAGCGTGGTGTCACTTTCTTCGATACGGCGGAGGTCTATGGCCCGTACACGAATGAGGAGCTTCTCGGTGAGGCGTTTGCTCCTCTGCGCGATCAGGTGGTTATTGCCACCAAATTTGGCTTCGACATCGATTCTAAGGCCGATCCCGGCGGGAGAAATGGTTTGCCAGCCCTGAACAGCCGGCCGGAGCATATTAAGCGTGTCGCTGAGGCTTCGCTGAAACGACTCAAGACCGATGTCATCGATCTGTTCTACCAACATCGTGTTGATCTCGATGTGCCAATCGAAGACGTGGCGGGAGCGGTGAAGGATCTGATTCAGGAAGGAAAGGTAAAGTACTTTGGTCTTTCCGAGGCGGGACCTCGGACGATTCGCCGTGCCCACGCTGTCCAGCCCATCACAGCAGTTCAGAGCGAATACTCCCTGTGGTGGAGAGGCCCTGAAGCGGAGGTGCTGCCGGTCCTCGAGGAACTCGGAATTGGCTTTGTTCCATACAGTCCTCTGGGTAGGGGCTTCCTCACAGGAAAGATCAACGGCAATACTGCATTCGACAGTACTGACATTCGCAACACTCTCCCGCGCTTTACACCAGAGGCGCGGAAAGCGAATCAGGCCTTGGTCGATTTGCTTAATCACGTCGCGGGACGAAAGAACTCGACGCCCGCTCAGATCGCGCTCGCTTGGCTACTCGCCCAGAAGCCTTGGATTGTTCCAATCCCGGGGACTCGGAAGCTGGAACGTCTGGACGAGAACATCGGAGCAG
>CAYRBI010000145.1:0-15972 GCA_964422415.1 uncultured bacterium
GGATCCGCTGGGGGGAGGACCGCGGCATGTGTGCTGCTCGATGGACCAGATTCCTGTTGCCGACAACACATTCGACCTGGTGGTCCAGGCGGATGCCCTCGAACATGTCCCTCGATCTATGCGGCTTACCTCCCTGGATGAGATGGCCCGTGTCTCGCGCAAGTGGTTGATCTGGATTGGTCCTGTTGACACACCCGCGGCGGTTGAGGCGGAGGAGGACCTGTGTGCGGTGCATAGGGTTCTCTTTGGTGGACGAGAAATGGACTGGCTAATCGAACACCGCCGCCATGGTCTGCCACAGGGAAGGGAAGTTATCCGTGCTCTGGCCCGGCACTTCACTGACTGGGCCTGGTGGCGTTCCTGTGGCCTGCGGGAATGGTGGAGTTTCAAGCGCCTGGAGTTGCAGCTCGATGTGGGTCCTTATCGCCCCCTCCTGGAGGAAGCGTTGAACAACTGGTACAGCACAGAGGGGTGGAAGACCGATTATCATCTCACCGGTGCGGTCCCCTCCTATCGCTGTGTCTTCGTGGGATGCAAGCAGGGGAACCTACCGCCCAGTATTGAGGATCCACCCGTGTGCAGTTCACTGTCCGAATCGGGTAAGATCATCGCCAACCTCGCCGGGGCGCTCGCGGGCGGAGTGGGACTCGGGGCGGATGGGCATCCCCAGGCGCCCACTGCAGCCATTCAACTGGAACGCATCGCCCATCTGCTGGAGGCTCATGCGCCAGCACCGGACACCGGATTTCTTGCACGTTGGATGGGACGGTAAGCACAACGTGCGCGCCTGGATTGTAGGACAGAACGAAGCGGTCATACTGGGAGAGGGTTGGTATGACCGCGCGCCGGATTGGTTCGGGCTTCCTTTCCGGGAATCCTTCCCCCGCGCGATTCTCCGGATCCCCTCTCAAGCCGTTGCCGGACCGGTCACTCTCCTGTTAAGTTCCGCCTTGGCTTTCCATAACGGTGCTCAGTGGGTTGAGATTTCGGTGGGAGAGGCATGTACCCGTCATGTGCTTCCGGCTCCCATACCGGGTCAGGAATGGAGGGCAGTGACTGTTCCACCTCCACCCCGGATCTCATCCTCCGGGTGCCTGGAAATCACCCTCGTGGCCCAACCCTGGAGGCATGGAGAACTGGAGGAGATTCAGGATTTCCGCGAGGTTGGAATCCTGTTTGCGGGGGTATTGGTGTAATGCTACTCCCCCCCACCCCAACCCTCCCCCGCCAGGGGGGAGGGAGTAGAGATTCACCCTTTCCTGCCAGGGGGGCGGGATTCGAGTTTTACCCTTTCCCGCCAGGGGGGAGGGCTTGGCGTGTTGTTCACGCTTTAGCGTGCCTTTTTTTTTCTCCTCCCCCCTGGCGGGGGAGGGTAGGGTGTGGGGAGAGGATGTACGAATGATCATTCAAGTACGCAGTTCTTTATCCGGAGGTTTATATCAAATGCTTTCTCGTTGTCTGCTTTCTATCTTCATGGTCATTAGAGTCTGTTCTGTACAGGCGCAGGAACCTTACTGGCCCCAGTGGCGGGGACCCGAGTTTAATGGGACCAGTCCCGCCACAGGTTTACCCGAGGTCTGGAGTGTCACCCAGAATGTTGTCTGGAAAGTTCCCCTGCCGGGGGCATCGGGAGCCACCCCCGCTGTGTGGGGCAATCATGTTTTTGTCTCTTCACTCGACAACGAAACCAAGGATCTGCTCGCTTATGGTATCAACCGGACCACGGGCGAGGTTCTGTGGAAGAAGGTGCTGGGAATCGGCTTTGGCGATGAGGGGCGTGGACGGAACATGGCCTCACCCTCCCCAGTCACCGATGGAGAAAGGGTGATCTTCCTGTTCGGCTCGACCGATCTGGTGGCCCTGGACTTCGCGGGCAACATTCTCTGGAGCCGTAACCTTAAACAGGAATTTGGTGGCTTCCATGTCTTGTTCGGATATCACTCCAGTCCATTGCTCTACAAGGGGAAGCTGTATGTGCTGGTGCTCCAAAGAGACCATCCCCTTGATGGATCGGCTAATGAGGGCGGCCCCACCGATTCCTTCTTGCTGGCGGTCGATCCCGCCACGGGCAAGGATCTGTTCAAGCATGTCCGCCCGACCGATGCAGTCGAAGAGTCGCATGAATCCTATGCCACACCTATTCCTTTTACCTATAACGGACGTGATGAGATCCTGCTTTTTGGAGGTGATTGTATCAGTGGTCACGATCCTGAAACGGGCACGGAGTACTGGCGTTGGGGCAGCTGGAATCCGGGCAAGATCGGCCACTGGCGGGTGGTACCCTCTCCGGTGACCAGCACGGATATGGTTTATGTGTGCGCTCCCAAGGGCAATCCCATTTATGCCATCAAGGCGGGGGGACAAGGGCAGCTGAGCGATGACGCGGTGGTGTGGCATCTCGATAAGAATACAAGCGATGTCTGCGTGCCATTGGTATACAAGGATCGGATCTATGTACTGGATGGTGACAAGAAGGCTCTCACCTGTCTGGATTCCAAGACAGGGGAAGTGAAATGGGTCGAACGGTTACGCGGTAAGGGAGTCTTCCGTGGCTCGCCCACCGGCGCGGATGGACGTGTTTACCTCATCAACGAAGAAGGCGAGGTCATTATCCTGGCCGCTTCGGATGAGCTCAAGTTGATCTCCCGTTTTTCCATGGGGGAACCGCCCTGCCGTTCTTCCATCGCCGTGGCCGGCCAGCATCTATTTATCCGTACTGGCCAGAGCCTCTATTGTGTGGGGAAATAGAAACTTTTTCTTCTCTCTCAAGCAAAGTGAAGGGGGCAACCCGCATGTTGTTCATGCTTTAGCATGTGGGGCTACCTCAAGATTCAACTGAGAACGAAGCCCACATGCTAAAGCATGAACAACATGCGGAACAATGAACAAAAAGAAAACCCCCGCAGGACCTTTGTCCTGCGGGGGGTGTGGGTCGTTTGCTTGAAACGAATCGTTTGCTAGAACGAGTTGAGCGGATCGTACTCATTCTTGGTGAAAGGAATATCTGTGGTGAGGGTGAACCACAACTCACCACAGCTGCGGGTTCCATTGGTCGGGCTGTAGGATAAAGCCCGGTAACTTAAGGGGATACCTGAGGGTTTATTGGCAGCGCAGCCATCCATAGCACCGAAACCACGGTCCCAGTGGCCCGCGATCCGGTCAGGTCCCGCTATAAAATATGCGCAGTAACGGATCCATTTGACATCATCACCCGAAGGAGTCGCATAGCGGGAATCCATACCCACCGGTACAGTACCATCTGACCACGGATCACAGCACTTGGCCGCGTCGATGAACTTCTGAGGCGTGGTCAATGGGCAATGAATTTGAGGGGCATAGAAGGTTCTCTGCCTGTCTCCCACGGAGGTTTTGGAGTCGCCGATGAATTGCAGCCCACCTTTCGAAAGAATCAGCGGAGTCACAATCGGGCAAGGCATATTGGCGATCGGGCTCGATTTGTTGCGTGACTTACGAACAATGGTCCCTGGATCGTTATAATCGGCATATAAGAATCCATAAAATGTTTGATGCTGTAAACCGGCGGTCTGCATCGACTTCAGATTAGCCTTGGCCCTCGCAACTCGAGCACGCTCTTGCGCCTCGAGGAAATTGGGCAAAGCAATTGAGATCAAAATTAAAATAATGGCAATCACGATCAACAACTCGATGAGGGTAAATCCCCGCCGTTTCAGGCAGTGTTGACCCACGTGGCGAAAATACGAGAGCATTTGGATTCCTCCTTTGAATTTTTAGGGGTGTATGTCTAGTCCTTCACCCACAGCTACAAGCTAATCCTCTGCACTAAGGTTGTCAATGACACGATTGTGTTTACGGCAAAAAGTAGAAATGAGGTGGAAGATGGGGATAACCACAACTCAAATCACATTTTTTCCTCATACTCCGCTAACCAGTGTCTCCCATAATCCCTTATTCTTGGGAGGAATATCATCAAACAATAGGGTCTCTCCATCTCATGTTTGTGGTGGAGGGATAGAAATGGGTACCTATAGTCTTATTGGGATGGTGTGAGTGTAACATCAGACCCCAGCCAAGCGTCTAATGAGCAAAGGGGATATTAAAAACAGTTTATGGGGTGTGCGAAGTGATCACGAACGGCGGATCGCGAACACCCTTTTACACTACCGCTACCGTCCATCTTGGGCGATATAATCAAATAGGTTGACAAGGAGGAACAGACAGCAGTGGCCACTTATCCTAGCGGCGTGGTGGGTATGTCATCCGTGACGAGGAAGACGATCCTTGTGGTAGAGGATGAAGAGGATATCCTCGAACTGGTCGAGTACAATTTGGGCAAGAATGGTTTCACAGTGACCACGGTCACAAGCGGTGAGGAAGCGCTCCAATCGATCCGCTCCAAACTTCCCGACATGGTGCTTCTCGACCTGATGCTTCCAGGCATTGACGGATTGGAGATCTGTAAGCACCTGAAGGCCGATCCCCGGACCCAGCAGATTCCGGTCATTATGCTGACCGCCAAGGGTGAGGAGAGTGATATCGTGACTGGTCTGGAGTTGGGAGCTGACGATTACATCACGAAACCTTTCAGCCCGAGGGTTTTGATCGCTCGTATCCGGACAGTTCTGCGCCGTAAAACCCGGGAGAAAGCGGATGAAAACTCTGTATTGCGGATCCATGACCTTCTCATTCACCCCGGTCGTCATGAGGTGCTTGTAGCGGGTGAACAGGCCGATCTGACCTTCACGGAGTTCCGTATCTTGCATCTTCTGGCGCGCCGTCCGGGTTGGGTCTTTACCCGTGCTCAAATTGTCGATGCGGTGCGGGGCGAGGATTATCCCGTAACCGACCGGGCGGTGGATGTGCATATCGTGGGCTTGCGGAAGAAGTTGGGACCCAATGGGGGCTTTATCGAGACCGTTCGCGGAGTTGGTTACCGGATGAAGGAATAACCGATGCCACCCCGCCGCCAGTTGCTCTGGCAGCTCTACTTTCCGTATCTGCTGGTCACGATTCTCTCGCTCTCCGTGGTCACTTGGTATGCCACCATTTCGCTCAGACGATTTCATCATGAGCAAGCCACCACCGACCTGCGTATACGCGCCAATCTGGTGCTCGACCAGATTGGCCCATTCCTGGAGAGGGGCGATACCCGGGCCCTTCAGGATACTTGCAGAACCCTGAGTTCCGAGGCCTCAGTCCGTGTCACGGTTATTCTTCCCGATGGAACGGTACTGGCCGACTCGGATGAGGATCCCTCACGAATGGACAACCATGCCAGCCGCCTCGAAGTGCGGGAGGCTCTCCAAGAAGGAGCTGGGACATCGGTCCGCTACAGTCAGACGCTCAAGGTGGACATGCTTTACTTTGCTCTGCCCTTGAACCCGGAAGGGACAGTGAAGGCGGTGGTGCGCACCGCCATGCCTCTCACAGCGCTGGCTCAGGGAATCACCTTCCTCTATTGGCGTGTGTGCGTGACGGGATGTGTGGTTGCTCTCATTGCCGCGTTGATGAGCTTGGCCATTTCCAGGCGGATCACACATCCGCTAGGAGAGATGAAAAAGGGTGCTGAACGTTTCGCGCGTGGAGACTTTGCCCGTCAACTTGAGGTTCCCGGTTCCGAGGAACTGGGCGCCCTCGCCGAGGCCATGAACCAGATGGCGGTTCAACTCGAAGACCGCTTATCCACCGTGGTCCGCCAGCGCAACGAGCTCGAGGCGGTCTTCTCCAGCATGGTTGAGGGAGTCCTGGCCGTAGACAAGGAGGAGCATCTGATTGGCATCAACCGTGCCGCTGCCCGGCTCATTGGCCTGGACTCCGATATGGCCTTGGGACGGCATATTCAAGAAGCAGTAACCAACTCAGATCTCGCCCGCTTGATCGTGAGATCCCTCTCTGTGGAGGAACCGGTCGAGGGCGATGTCATTCTGGGAGATCCCATACCACGTTTTCTGCAGGTGCATGGCACCAATCTACGCGACGCGCGCGGGACCGCCATCGGTGCGCTGGTGGTGCTGGAGGATGTCACCCGCCTGCGCCGCCTTGAAGACATCCGCCGGGATTTTGTCGCCAATGTTTCCCATGAACTCCGCACCCCCATCACATCCATCAAGGGTTTCGTGGAAACCCTCCTGGATGGAGCCATGGAGAATGGCCTGGACACCCGCCGGTTTCTGGAGATCATCGCCAAGCAATCCGACCGTCTCAACGCGATCATCAACGATCTTCTCAGTCTGTCCCGCATCGAGCGGGATGAGGAACGCGAAGCCATCCAGCTCGAGGATACTAAACTCAGGGATGTCCTCGATCTGGCTATCCAAGCCTGTGCTTCTAGCGCTTCCACCAAGCGGATTTCCATTCAGATCGACTGCTCCAACAACATTCTCGTCAAAGCCAATCCCCTGCTTATTGAGCAGGCCGTGGTCAACCTAGTGGATAATGCGATTAAGTACAGCGAGGAGGGGCGGGACATCCATATGAAGGTGGTCCGGGGTGGGGGGTGGATTCATATTCATGTGCGCGATCAAGGCTGTGGGATCGCCAGAGAACACCTCCCGCGGCTCTTTGAAAGGTTCTACCGGGTAGACAAAGCGCGCAGCCGCAAACTGGGCGGCACAGGATTAGGACTGGCCATCGTGAAACATATTGCTCAAGCCCACGCGGGCAGCGTGATGGTAGAGAGCACTCCTGGCGAGGGGAGTGTATTCACCATCTCACTTCCGGGTTGATTGTCCCCGTATGTTATTCACGCTTCAGCGTGCTGAACGACCCGAAGGTCAAACACCGCATCCGTTCCTGCTGCCCTCTCCGCCCAAGCCCTCTCCAGCCGGTCAATGGTGAACTGTACGAACTCCGGTTCGGGGAGATGATAACCGGAATGAGGCATAACCCCGGGTTCGAGGTGGGAAAGAAAATAACGCATAAGCTTCATCCGCAAGGGTGTGTTCTTACAGAGGCGGAAGAAGTTCTTCGTTAGGTAATACTTCCAGGGTTTCTCCAGGAACCAGAAGGTATAGTGGCCAATCGCCTCGATGAGGTCTGGCGGCCCATTTACCTTGGTGACCAATCGATTGTGATCGCAGGCGGTCAAGCGTTCATAGTCCCCATCAAAGGCTCCCTGCTTCATCACCTCATCTCCCAGCTCGGTTCCGGGGTAAGGCATCAGGAAATGGATAATCATGCAATGGACACGGGTTTTGATGGTCAATTCGATGGTGGCCAACGCGGAATCAACTGTCTCACCTGGTAGCCCGAAGATGACCGAGGAGACAATATCGATCCCATGCCTCTCACACAGGTCGCGCGCCCTGAAGAGATCCTCATTCTTGACCGGCTTCTTGAGGACCTTTTGGCGTAGCTGCTCATCGCCGGTTTCAACCGCGAAGAAAATCCGGATACAACCAGCCTCGGCAAGACTCTGGAAGAGCTCTTCCTGGCGCATGACGTTGGCGATGGCATGACAATGGAAGGGAAGCCGGACCTGGTCCCGCATCATTGGCAGGAACTCCTGGAGCCAGCGGTTCTGAATCAGGAAGACATCATCCTGAAAAGCGATATACCGGAATCCATACTTCTCTTTGGTCTCACGTAGTTCCTTGATGACATTGCCAGGGGAACGCCGGCGTACGTTCGGGCCGTTCTCGATCTCCCTTTGAGCGTGGTTGTAACAGAAGGTGCAATCGAAGGGGCACCCACGCGCGGTCATGAAGTAACCGACACGATCCTTCCATAGGTGTGAGAAGGGACGGACCAGCTCCTTGTCGGAGAAGGGGAGGGCATCCAGATCCGCCAGGTTAGGGCGTAATCCATTGCGAGTGATGGTTCCATCCTTCTTCACCCACAGATTGGCGATGTGGCTGTAATCGCGCCCTTCTTGCAGGGCGGTTACATATTCCAGCATCGGGTATTCACCCTCGCTCCGGCAGATGATATCAACACCCGGATGCTCCACCATATCAGGGAAGAATGTGGGATGAGGACCGCCATAGATGACGGGTAACCCGGTGGCTTCTTTGAGCCATTGGGTCTTTTCGAGCATCCACTTGTGTTGACCGGAACAGGTGGAGACCGCGAGTAAATGGGGTTTACGTTTCTGAACCTCCTCCAAGAGAGCGGGCCATTCCGGAGTGGCATCCATGTTGATCGCCTCGGTCTCATGACCATGCTGCTTCAACACAGCAGAGATGGTCGTAACCCCCAGCGGTTCTTGCCCAAGAATTAGGTTATCAAATAGGAACAATATCCTCATCAGTTACCTCCCTTCCGCAGCTCGTTTGAAGACAGCGGAGGAAGTCTCCAGGGGTTAACCCAATGCTCCATTGGATAAAGAGACTGTGGGACTCTCCCCAATTTCCATGTTTACACTAACGAAGTTTGTCAAGTGATAATAACCCACTTTTTCATTTCCACGAAGGTGGAACTCAATTATGACATTCTTTTTTCAACTGACAATGGGTATTCCTAGCCAATACTCATCGGCCCCCAGCCATAAAGATCAGCCTACCGCCATGCTAGGAGGGTTGTCAATTCACGCTCTGGTGGGCGTAACTCCTTTAACTGTGAAACGTTCATTGAACAAGGGGATGCCCTCCCCACAGCCCACCCACTCCAGAGAAATCTGGAAACGGGGGGGGAGGAAGAGAGGATGCACCTGATGGAAAGCATATCGCTTACACCTTCTGCGAGAGTGGGAGTCCTGAATCCCACCGGCTCGCTTGAAAGAACGGTAACCAGCCGATACGCTACACCTCAACGAGCTGTGGCACGCGATTGGAAGTCTTTCACCGACGAGGAGCTAATGCTCGCCTGCAAGGATGATAAAGGCGAGGCTCTCGAGGAGATCTACCGGCGGTACTACCGCCAGGTATACTATTTTGTGTGCCGTAATTACTCCCGGAAGGAACAGGCGGAGGACATCACCCAGGAGACCTTCCTGCGTGTTTATCGTAGCCGGAAAACTTATGAACCCACTGCCAAGTTCGCTGTCTGGCTCTACCGGATTGTCCGCAACCTGTGTATCGATGAGAGCCGCCGTTACTGGAACCGCAATGTTACCCGCGAAACCGAGTCGGTGGTCGAGGAGTCACAGAGCACCCCGCTGGATCTCATCCCCAGCGAGGAAAACGATGTGCGGCATGCCATGGATGAGGAACGGGATATGAAGACCATTCAAGATGCCATCCAAATGCTCTCACCCGAACAGCGTGAGGTCATCATCCTGAACAAGTTTCAAGGTCTTTCCTACCAGGAAATCGGTGAGATCATTGGCAGTAACGCCGAATCCGTCAAACAGAAAGCCTACCGGGCTCATCTGAGACTCCGTGAACTACTCAAGCCACTTCTCAAGGAGGCACGCTAGTCATGCGTCTTATTCCCTCACGGCGCTGGGTCAAGGAATCCATTCCCGCTTACCTGTGTTGTGAAACCTCCCCATGGACTTCTTTGTGGATTCGTTTCTATGTGTGGCTCTGCCCGGAGTGCCGTCAGGAGTTTGCCTCGCTCAAAGAAGTGTGGGATGAGCTTGATCAATGGGAGATCGATTTTCCAACTGGAAGTCTCGAGGATCAGTTTACACAATCCTTCCGTGGTAAGTTTCCCTCGGCTTTCCAAGATGAAAGAGAACCGGCCCCGGCACGTATGGGTGATGTCATTCTAAGGCTGGTCTACACCTCGGCCATTCTCGTTATCGGCGCCGCGATTTTCCTCACACAAGACAGACCGAATCCGGGCCACCCCCTGGAGCAAGTTGCCAGCACTCACCAAACACTCACCGCCGATCCCCTCCCAGACCATCCCTCCCAAACCAACACCCATCCAGATACCACCTTGGCCGCAGCTTCGCCACGAAACATGGCTTATTCCTCCCGGCGGGTCAGAGCTCAGAGCCTTCCCTCCCGTCAAGGAAATGGTGTTGTATCGAGCGATGATTCCCAGCTCACCCGTGGGGTTCAGATTCTCACTACCTCTACCGGCGACTCCCCTTACCCCACCCAATCCCGTCCCAGTCTCGCCCGCATGAAACGCACCGTGGCCATCAATTACGTTCCCATCACCGGTTTCGAAACACTCCAAGCCGCTGAGGAGGATCGGTCTTACTGATCCACGAGGACGTATTTTTTTTCACCCTGGCTGTATCTTAACTCGCGGTGGTCCGGTGGCTATATGGACCGGTTAAGCAATGGCTCAACGAAGGTGCGGGGCGTGTGTTGACTTTAAGTGTGCACGGACGTTTATCAGAGGAAAGCGTACTGGAGGAGTGAGAGGTTCGACTGGCATGAGAGTTCCACACAAGATCTCCATGGTTTCCTTGCTGATACAATTGACCCTCGCTGTAGTGGCCATGGCTATCGAACTCTCCCCGCCTTCCGTTGGTCAAAATCCCCCAGAGTATCTCCAATCAGTTCAAGCTCTTCGTAAGGACCTGCTCAACAAGATTGCTCCCGGGATTGTCTCGGTCGAACTGGTACACAGTGGTCTTCCGGCCTGGGAGATGGCCCAGATCGAGCGTTGGTCGAATGAATGCCGGTTGCAGCCAGGGCGTTGTGGCGGGATCCCGGACCAAGAAGCGGAACAATGGCGCGACTGGTGTGACTCCTTCCTGATGGAGATCGAAACCCAGATGTCGCAGGGGAAAGTGAGTGACGGGGGAGGCTCAATGGGTGACTGGCAGAACTTCTTGCGCCAGATGCTCAGTGATTGGCAAACCCGTGAACGTCCTTTCTTGATCGAGGGTCTAGAGTCTTCTTTCGATAAGTTCATCGCCTTGCTGGGAGAGCAGATCACCAAATTCGACTCCCAGATCGCGGACTTCAAGGACGCCCCAATGAAACCGGTGCCACTCCACCAGAACACAGGTTTTGTCATTGATAAGGGGCTGGTGGTGACCACTTTCGATGCGGCCCGCCATCTTGGGCCCTACAATCACATCCGGGTTTGGTCGGATGCGCAGGTGCAGTACTCAACGGGTGAGGTGATCGGTCAGGACCCCGAAACGAATGTCGCGCTCATCCGTCTTTCGAGTCCGGGCGCGGAGCTCCTCCCAACCATCAGCTTGGAGAAAATGAAATCCGCCGAGGTGGGAGATTTCGCCCTCGCCTTCTGGCATGCCTTCAGCCAGCCCCTTTCCATGCGCATGGGGGAGATCACCGGGGTCCTCAGAAAGATCCCCACTTTTCACTACGCCACCTTCCTGGAGACCTCATTTCCCACCAGTCCGGGGACACTGGGAGCTCCGCTTGTAAACCTCGATGGGGAGCTGCTGGGCATGAGCACTGTCTTCATGACCCAGGGAACCATGACCGAGGTAACCTTCGCGCTTCCGTCTGAGCAGCTGGCCGATGTCATCACTCAACTCCGTAGTGAGGGCTCGATCCAGCGGGGTAAGTTGGGGGTTTCGGTGAGCGAGCTAGTCAGTACGGACCATCAGAGCAGGCGGGTGGTCGTCAAGACTGTTGAGCCTAATAGCAGCGCGGCCCGTTATGGCGTGAAATCTGGCGATGTGATTCTCTCGGTCAATGATGAGCCGATTCATTGTAAAACCCATCTCATCGCCAATCTCTCCCGCTACAAGCCCAAGGAGCAGATTGTTCTGGAGGTCCTCCGCCAGGGCCAATCCCAACGTATCTCGGTCGACCTGGATCCGACTCCGTAGCTCCCTCTTTGCCTCACGCCTCCTTTCCATCATCATATCCCTCGTGAGAGTGTTCGTGTTTGTTGACTCTAAGGAGCTGTGTCTTGTCCGACAAAAGCCGTAGAAAACCCATCCGTAAAGCGGTCATTCCAGCTGCGGGATTCGGAACCCGTCTGCTTCCGGCCACCAAAGCTCAACCCAAGGAAATGCTCCCTATCGTGGATCGCCCGGCCATCCAGTATGTGGTTGAGGAAGCGGTTCATGCCGATCTGCATGATGTCCTTATCATCACCGGCAAAGGGAAACACGCCATCGAGGATCACTTTGACCGCAACTTCGAGCTCGAGGAGGAGTTGCGGAAGAGCAAACGGCATAATGAACTTGATGAAATCCGCGCCCTGACCACCCAGGCGCACATCCACTATGTGCGCCAGCCGGTGCTCCTTGGTTTAGGCGATGCGGTCCGCTATGCGCGTGATCATGTGGATGGCGAGTCCTTCGCGGTGCTGTTGGGAGATACCCTGTTGCGTCCCTCCGGCTCCTGTCTCAGGAAGCTTGTGGAGATCCACCAACGCACCGGTGATGCTGTCTTGGCGGTGGAGGAAGTCCCCGCCGATAAAGTGGAACGTTATGGAATCCTTGAGGTGGAGGGCGGAGAGAATGGCGAGTATGTGGTCAAGCGCATCGTCGAGAAACCCAAGCGTGAGGAGGCCCCCAGCACCCTCGCCGCGGCGGGACGTTACATCCTTTTACCCGAGATATTCGATATCCTGGATTCTCTTCCCCCCGGGAAGAATGATGAGATCCAGCTGACTGATGCCCTGCAGGTCTTTGCCAAACAGGGACGGCTGCGGGCCTACCGCTTTAATGGTAAGCGTTATGATGTCGGCAACAAGACCGACTATGTCCTTACCATTATGGAGTTCGCGCTTTCACGTCCCGACATCAAGGGGTTGCGTCACGCACTTGAGAAAATTCTCGCGGGGGAGAGCATCCCGGATTGATTGTTCGAACTTGGACTTGGCTCTGGTGGTGTGTTGAGGAGATGTGGGGACCAAAACCTCACCCCTAAATCCCCTCTCCCACAGGGCGAGGGGACGTGAGATTTAATCACCCAAACAAGCCCTTAGGACCTTATCAGGATCCAAATACCCAAGACTCCAAACACCACATTGGGAAGCCAGGCGGAGATCAGGGGATCGAGGGTTCCCACATAACCGAGAGCCAGGCAGAAACCAGCGAAGGCATAATATAACGCCATGATGATTAGGCAGGCCGCGAGCGGGTATGTGAACCGCGCGGCTCCCTCCCTCCCCACCAGGAAAGAGCTCGCGCCCGCTGCCAGGCCAATCATAATCAAAGCCACCACCGAGAAGGGAAAGGCGATCTTAAATTCCAGGTCGGGATAAAGCGCCAACGCCGAGCTGCCTGATTCCTCCAAGAGCGAGATCCTGCGTTTCAACTCCCGGTAACTCATCTCCAATGGACGGCGTTGGTCGACACCGAAGTCATCAGGGGTTTCCTCAAGAAAAAGGTGCTCACCCTTGGGATTCAAAGGCCGGATCTCCGAATGCCATTCATCCTGGACTTCGATGACATAGTTTTCTGATTGGGGACTGTTCGAGGAGAGCACCCAGGCCCCTTTCTTGCCTGTTTCAGGATTATCGATGGTGGGATCCCATGCGGCGATATCAGCGCGGATGAAACGCCGGTGCCCCTTTCCACCGGGCGACATCTCGTGGAGTACAAAACCCGCTAGACAGGCTGAGTCCCGGTCGAAATCGGTATACCGGATGAAACGGTGTTTGCTGCCACATAACAGACCATAATCCTCGAAGATTCCACGTTTGTTTTGGATTTGGGTTACCATCATCTGCTCTCCCTTGCGGGAGAGGGGCGCCGCGACATACTCGTTCCAACCAAAAGATGCAATCCCCAAGAGCAACGCGAGAACCAGCGAGGGCCGGATCAGCCAACGCAAGCTGGCTCCGCCAGCGAACATGGCGGCCAGCTCATTGTTCCGTGAGAGCGTTAACATCCCGAATAGAGCGCCCATCATGCACACCGCGGGGAAAACCACGAGAGTGGTCTGTGGCAGGATACACACGAAATAGGTGAGGCCCTGTAGTGGAGTCGCCTTGTTCTCCATCAGATCATCCCACTTGTCTCCGAGGATTAATGAGATCACCACGGCATTGAGAACAACCCAAGTGAAGAGCAAACTCCGCAGAAATGCAGCGGCGGTATATCGTTGAAGGAGATTGAGCATCAGTGTCTTGAAACCATGAACAACAACCCCAATCCAAGTAGGAGGAGGATGATATTTGGCGACCACACCAGGTAACCCGGATCAAAACAACGAGTCATCGCCAGGTTCTCGGAGAATCCCTCGGCCACCTTTTGGACCGAGTAGTAAAAGAGGAGAACACCGACTGTCACGAGTATACTAACAGTCCGGTTACCTCGTCCCGTCAATAACCCCAGGGTGGTCCCGATCAACATGAACAAGAAGGTCGCCACTGGGTAGGCGATGCGTAGTTGGGCCCGGTTGGTGTTCGTCTGTGGGGTCTCTAGAATGGACTTGACCATTTTGATATCGGTTACATCCGGTGGAAATGGTAGGACCGTCAGGGGATCCTTCTGCTGAATCTCGAACAAGCGTTTGGCCTCGTCATAGACCTTGCTATGGGAAATACCCTCGGGAAATCCCAGTCCCTCCCGGAAGGCCTCATAACGCCTTCTGGCCTCTTCAGCGGCATAGCGGAAGTCTGACCAGCTCCTTTGCTCCCGGGAAAAACCACTTAACATCTTAGCTAGACGTCCCCCGATATCGATTGTGATGGTGAACATGCTGATCTGGACGGTATTGAGCTTTTCTGGAGAGAGATTCTCGGCGGTGCAATCCTTCAGCGCGATTTCGAGTATCCCCCGGGTAGGATCAGGCACCAGCGTGGCCGTGGGGGAGGAAATAGTCCAATTGCTGGCTTCCTTACCAGCGGAACCATCTCCGAAAAGGGAGGAACCTTTGGCAGCTCCGCTGCTGAAGATGGTAATGTCATGGATGGTGTTGGTGCCGGGGGTGGTACCGGTGAAATAGAAGGCCAAGTTGGCATCCAACGCGGTGAACTGGCCGGGTTTGAGCCAACTGATCGAGGTCATCTTCTGTACAATTTCCCAGCGGGCTTGTTTCATGAGATCCATCGCTTGCGGGGTGACATAGGCGGTCCAAAGTAGATTAAAGACGGTCAGGCCTGCGCCTAGAAACAGCGCGGGAGTTACCATCGTCAGCGTGGCCACACCCGCAGCACGCATGGCGGTCAGTTCACGGTCTTCGGCTAACCGTCCATACACCAACATAGCCGCCAACAGGCAGCCAATCGGTAGCGAAACAGTCAACAAGGGGGGAAAGAGACACAGAAGTGTCTTGAAAATAGGCATTACTGGTGCGCCACTGAGCAAAATCACATCCAGGATGTCCCGGATCGATATCAGCATGAGCGCTCCGGCAAAGAGAAACAGTCCCATGCTCAAGGGCGGGAGCAACTCCACTAACAGATACCAACTCAAGATCCAGCTATGGAGGATTTGCGGCCAGGGATAGGCACGGCTTTTGGAAGGCGTGGCAACGGTTGAGAGGACACTCATGGATATTTTCTTAAGTGGATTCGCGGTCCAACCTGTTATTCCCGCGAAAACAGGAATCCAGGGTACCACCACAACCTCAATTACTAGAGTCTAGTTTCTAAAGAAGTCCACCAAAGATCAAGAGGCGACGTTGACACTCTATTTCCCGGAAGGCTATCCTTCACCTTAGAAGGAGAATCCCCATGATTCATTCATTCCCACATCCAGCCCGCTCCCGGCGTGGTTTTACCCTTATCGAGCTCCTGGTGGTGATCGGTGTCATTATGACATTGGTTGCGATTGCCATCCCCAACTTTATCAGTGCGATGGAAAGGGCTAAGATCACTCAGGCCAAAACCTTCATTGTTGAACTCAAAGGCACTGTGGCGGCCTACAATACCGACACTCGTCAGTGGCCGTTGAGCGGCTCCGAGCACCTCTATGCCGCGCTGGGTGGTTATTCTCCCTACAGCGCCAAATCCTCGAAGAAATACAACCCGCCCTACATGGAATTCAGCGCGGGGAATGCTGGTGCGGAAACCTATGCGAACGAATACAAGCAGAACAGTGACCTTCGCATCAAACAAAAAGCCGCCGGTGGGTCCGCCAATGCGATCGGTGAAGGTGACCTGCGTCTGAGTAATCCCGAGGTGGATGTCTGGCGGCCCGTGCTTGATCCCTGGCGCCGTCCCATTATCTATGTCTCTCCCGATGATCTGAAAAAGCGTTTCAACGACAACACC
>CAYRBI010000146.1:0-8070 GCA_964422415.1 uncultured bacterium
ATCTCGTATACCCAGGTGCCCTCCACACAAGGTTTGACCATTCTCTTGGGGTGATGCACATCGCTGGAAACCTTGCCGCCCAACTCCTTGATGACCAGGAGAAACGGTCCATAGTTCGCCTTGCCGCTTTACTTCACGATCTTGGTCATGGACCTTTTTCTCATGTTTCCGAGAATTTATTGGAACGGCACTTTGATTCATCTAAAGTTAAGGTCAAGGAAAAGATCCATGAACATTTGACTTGCGAGATAATTCTTCGTAATAGGGACCTTGCGCACCTATTAAGTAAGTCAGACCGGGAAAGCATCGTTGGCCTTTTGAAAGGTGATAGAGATTCATCACTGGTTCGAGGAATTATCTCAGGTCCACTAGATGCTGACAAGCAGGATTACCTACTAAGGGATAGCTATTATTGTGGTGTCCGGTATGGCGTCTTTGATTCAGATCGATTGATTCAGTCACTTGATTCACATCGTGACGGGGATGATACATACCTTGTTGTGGTCGAAAATGGACTTTATGCCATCGAGCAATTCGTAATTGCGAAGTATCACATGACAACTCAGGTCTACCGGCACAGAATCAGGTTGATCACTGACTGTATGATAACGCGGGCTCTGGAATTAGGAATCGGAGTCGATAAGAAGCGTGAACTAGAACGGTTGTATCAATATGATGGCACTGAAGAATTCATTAATAATTTCCTGAGATGGGATGATCACAGACTTATCAGTTACCTGCTTCATTCCAACGGCTCGAAGGGTCACTCTAGCCGTATTTTTAATAGACTGGTGGAACGCAATCTCTTCAAGCAAGTTTTCTCGAAAAAAATTCTTGAAATCGAACCAGCGGAATTACGCGAACAAGTCGCCCTCTTGGTAAAAGATCATGTCAAGAGGAAAGAATTGGAAACTGAAATCGCGGATTTCATTTCAAGTGAGGTTGGCGAGAAACTTAATCCATATGATGTAATTCTAAATGTTTTTAGCATCAAATCTATCCGGGAACAGTCACGAAACAACGAAGGTTCCATCCTTGTATTACGAGGTATTCAAACCCGGAAATTCGAGGATGACTCCACCCTCTTCAGGTCAATTGATGAAAGTCAAAACGATCAGTTCGTAGAGGTTTATGCTCCAATCCCGGTCCTTGACAAACAGAAACGCAAGCAGGCTCAGGAGAAGATGGCGATCGGGCTGGTGGATATAATGAAAAAGAAACTAAGTGTTTCTCCGGGAGGAGATGTGGAAAGGAGTAAGAACCGTGGAAGCGCACCAAATAGTGCTTCTGATCGTGGACGGCAACGGCGGAAAGCTTAGGGGAAAGACACTTCTACAAAAGCGGGGGTATTTTATTTCAAAAAGTCTGAAACTCGATCTGGGATACAAGGCCCATTACTATGGTCCCTATTCCCCAGTAGTCGAGGATGGCATTGCCCAGGCAAAGGCCCTTGGTTTTCTTGAGGAAAGAACCCTTGGGTTTGGCGTTGCGGACTCGGTTGGGTTTGAAGTACGCCGTTACGATTACTCATTAACCGAGGATGGAAAAGAAATCATTAAAGGTTTAGAGGCCCGGTTTTCCAAGGATGTGAAAAAAATCCGGGATGCTTTGCAGTCCCTCAAGGCAGCGGGTGATAGCGGGGATTATGTTTCTCTTTCAATCGCCGCCAAATCCCTCCACATCCTTTCTGAGAAGGGGGGAATTATGGGTCTTTCAGAGATCAAAAAGGCTGCATCAGGACTGGGTTGGTCTATTTCAGAGGATGAAATAGACAAGGCATCTGATTTCCTCGTACAACTCGGCGTTGTCCAAAAGGACAAAGGGAGAAAATAAACCTCCATTGGGGGAATCTGCCCATCAAACATATTTCGGCTTATGCGCGTAGGGAGAAGTCCATCCAGCATGGCAAGGAGGCCCGTGAGATGGTGGAAATGTGGCGTCGAGAGTATAACGAGGAACGGCCACAAACCTCACGCTGAAACAGCAGAATTCCTCTGCCTATGACTGGTACAAAGAATGGGGGCAGGTCACCTTGCCATTGATGAGCTGGCTCACTTGTCAGGTTGTGTACCCAAGACGGTTAGCCAGTTCTGTCTGAAGCCAACCACGTTCTTCAAGTAGATCCGCGATGGTGACTCCTGGTGGTGATACACAGTCGGGGCTGAAGGGAATGGATGAGTCAGTCATGGTAATTTCCAGTGAATACAAGGCGGATATCTGTTTGACAGGGCAAGCCAATACTTCAACGTTCGATATGGTCCAACTAACAGAACAAACCCATCAGACTCCCTATTCTACTCCCCGTTTCTGGTCCTCGCGCGCCACCATGATTTCAGCCTCAGTGAGGTCTTCCAAGGCATAGCGCATCCACCTCGCCGCCTCACAGAATTCTTTAGACCCGCTCATACAACACTCGCCCCTCTTCCAGAGCTGGCCCGATAAAATCTCCCACCAGTTTCCTCCGGCGGTTAACCTCTTCCGGGGTAGAAACAAAAATGTCTTTACTGACTGGCAGGTCCGCCAATCTCTTCCGGATCTCAATTGCCATACCACGTTGGTCAGACACGGTTGGGAAGATCACTAGCAAGTCGATATCGCTATCCTCATCACCACTCCCCTTGGCCAGGGAACCGAAGAGGATGATTTTCTGCGGAGAAAACGCGCGCAAAATACGCTCTGTAATGACAGGGATAAAATCTACTGTTGTCATGGCCTTTGATAAAAATTATCGGTCTTCCTGGAGACTAACGGAATCCCCAAAAATAAATCTATTACTCCCCCCCCTACAACACCTTCCTCAAAAACCTTCCCGTATATGACTTCTCGTGTTTGATAAGCTGTTCCGGCGTCCCCGTGGCGACCACCGTACCGCCATCCAAGCCCCCCTCCGGGCCGAGGTCTATGATCCAGTCGGCGCTCTTGATGATGTCCAGGTTGTGCTCGATCACCACAATCGTGTTGCCTTTCTCCACCAGGCGGTTGAGCACGGAGAGCAGACGGTCGATGTCGGCGAAGTGTAGCCCAGTGGTGGGTTCATCGAGGATGTAAAGCGTGCGCCCGGTTTCGACCTTGCAGAGCTCCTTGGCGAGTTTGACACGTTGGGCCTCGCCGCCGGACAGGGTGGTGGCGGATTGCCCGAGATGGATATACCCCAGACCGACATCCACGATGGTCTGGAGAATCCGGCGGATTTTCGGTATCTCGCTGAAGAGCTCAATGGCCTGATTAACCGTGAGTTCGAGCACATCGGCGATGGAGTGTCCCTTGAACTTGACCTGCAGCGTTTCGCGCTTGAAACGGGTGCCCTTGCAAATGTCGCAGGTTACGAAGACATCCGCCAGGAAGTGCATCTCGATCTTCTTGACCCCATCCCCCTCGCAGGCATCGCACCGTCCCCCCTTCACATTGAAGGAGAAGCGCCCAGCCTGGTAACCGCGTTGCTTGGCCTCGGGAAGCTCCGCGAAGAGGTGGCGGATGGGGTCGAAGACCTTGGTGTAGGTCGCTGGGTTGGAACGTGGGGTTCGTCCAATGGGTTTCTGGTCGATATCGATCACCTTATCGAGGTGATCCATTCCCACAATGCGTTCATGTTTGCCGGGCAGATCTCCCGCACCATTCAGACGAGAGGCGAGGGCCTTGTAGAGGACCTCGTTGATCAGGCTGGATTTCCCCGAACCGGAAACCCCAGTGACGCAAGTGAAGGTGCCCAGGGGGATAACGACATCGATCCCCTTGAGGTTGTTCTCGGCGGCTCCCACCACGGTGACTGTCTTGCCATTGCCCTTGCGCCGTTTTTTGGGCGTATCGATCTTGAGCCGTCCCGAGAGGTATTGCCCAGTGAGGGAGCCGGGATGGGTCTTGATCTCCCCGGCGGTCCCGGTGGCGATGATCTCCCCCCCTATTTCTCCCGCGCCCGGCCCGAAGTCGACGATGTAATCGGCGCGCTCCATGGTCTCTTCATCGTGCTCGACCACCACCACCGTGTTCCCCAAATCACGCAGCCGGCAGAGGGTATCGATGAGCTTCTGGTTGTCGCGCTGATGCAGCCCAATGCTGGGTTCATCGAGGATATAAAGCACCCCCATCAATCCGCAACCGATCTGGCTGGCCAACCGGATGCGCTGCGCCTCGCCACCCGATAAGCTTGGGGCGCTACGATCCAGGGTGAGGTAGTACAGCCCCACATCCAACAAGAACTTGAGCCGGCCACGGATCTCGTGGAGCACCTCGGTTCCGATCGAGAGCTCAAGCGGACTGAGTTGTACAGGAAGTTCTTCCAGTGGATGGGAGATCCATGTCCCCTCGCCAGTGGTCTTCCCATCCCCTCCCAGAATACTGGGGGTCAGATGGCTGTAAGAATCCTCCCCATACAGGGCATCGAAGAACAGGAGGGCCTGTTCGACTGTGAAACGGGTTACCTCGACAATCGACTTGCCACCGATACGGACTGCTGCGCTTTCGGGGCGTAACCGTCCGCCCCCGCACGCCACGCAGGGAATGGGTGTCATATACTGTTCGAGCAGCCAGGTGCGCATCCCCTCGCTGGAGGTATGCTCGAACCACCGTTTGAGCATGTGAATCACACCCTTCCATGCCAAAGAACCCCGTTCCTTTGCGCTGGGGCCATACATGATGAGGTCTTTCTGATTTTTCTTCAGCTTGCCATAGGGTGTCTCGAGGCTAAAATCGGCGAAGTCAGCCAGTTCACGCAGATTATGGCGGATCACGCGTGACCAATTCGACTGCTTGCCCTTTTCAAACGCGCTCTTGATTGGGCCTATCGCTCCCTCACGGATAGAGCGCGAGGGATCCCGTACAATCCGGTCCGGGTCATATTCGAGCTTCCTGCCCAGCCCATCACACACCGGGCAAAATCCCTTGGGGTTGTTGAAGGAAAAGTGCTGTGGAGCGAGCTCTTCGAAGCTGATCCCGCAGTCGATACAGGCGCTGCGTTGGGACATCAGGACCTCATCCCCATCGATTACCTTGAGGACCAGCAAGCCCTCGCCTTTTTCGAGTGTGGTCTCGACCGAATCGGCCAAGCGTGACTCGATCCCCGCGCGTAGAATGATGCGGTCCACCACAATTTCGATGGTGTGTTTGAGACGTTTGTCGAGCTCAATGTCAGCGGTACGTTTTTCCTCGCCGGGGAGAAGGCGGTCGAGTTCATAAACCTCCCCATCCACCCGTGCACGGACAAAACCATCCCGCCGCATGTCCTCAAAAAGGTCGCGGTATTCTCCTTTACGGTCACGGATGACTGGGGCTAGGAGCATGAGACGGGTTCCCTCGGGGTACTGGTGGATGCGCGCGATGATCTGTTCGGTTGATTGCGCCCCTACCGGTTTGCCGCAACGATGGCAGTGTTGAGTACCCACCCGAGCCCATAGGACACGCATATAATCATAGATTTCGGTGACTGTGCCGACCGTGGAACGAGGATTCTTGGAGGTGCTCTTCTGTTCAATGGAAATGGCGGGCGAGAGACCCCCCAGGTAATCCACCTTGGGTTTCTCCATCTGTCCCAAGAACTGACGGGCATAGGCCGAAAGCGATTCGACATAACGCCGCTGCCCTTCGGCATAGATGGTGTCAAAGGCCAGCGAGGATTTCCCCGAACCAGACACACCGGTGAAGACCACCAGCCGGTCCCGTGGAATCTCCAGGTTGATGTTTTTTAGGTTATGTTCGCGTGCGCCGCGGATGACAATTTTATCTTGAGACATACGAGTTTTATTCTACCCGCGATAAGAATGACCTGAAGGTGTCTTGGCATCCGGGCATGAGACTGTCAAGTGGCTAGTCCTTGGCGGTATAGTCGCGGGTCATGAAATGGGCGCACTTGGGATTGTCCTTGGTGATGGCGCTTGTTGCCATGGGAGTGTGTCTGGCCACGCTGGACCTGCCGGTGGCAGTGGACCTCTCTCCGCGGGGGGATGCGCTTGAGTATGCTCTCAGCGCGGCCAGTCTGGCCGAAGGTGAGGGATACACCTTGAGACTGGGAGAGGGGGCTTATTATCCACCCACCTTTACACCCGGCTTCCCGCTGCTCATCGCCGCCTGGTATCAGATTGTAGGCACACGGCCAGAATTGGCTTATTGGGTACCGGTACTTGAATTGGGAGTGACAGCCGGTTTGTGTGTTTTACTGGCGGCTGAGATGGCGGGACTGTGGGCCGGCCTTCTGGCATCAGGACTGGTAGTTTTATCCCCCGTGAGCAGCTTGTTGGGCGGCCGTGTGATGAGCGATTTACCCGCCACCACCTGTCTACTGGTTGGGATGTACCTGGCAACCCTGGGAGTAAGACTGGATTTGAATGATCGGGCTCGTAGCATGCTTTACCTGACCGCGGGTGGAGCCTTCGGTTGGGCCGTGAGTGTGCGGCTGGTCTACATCCCCATCATTGTGATTGTTTTGTTGGTGGTTTGGATTTGGGGGCAGTCCGGGATACGGAGGAAATTATGGGTTACCGTTTGCATGGCCGCTGGATTCAGCCTTGCGCTTGTACCCATGGTGGTTCTGAACATGGTCAACACGGGAACTCCCTTCTACAACGGATATCGTGATTGGTTACCCGAATTCATCCGGAACCTCAGTTCGGCCTATGACCTGGCCAACATCCAGCAATCCATCGATCCGGTGCGCTGGCCGGAGAGCAATGGACAGCGTTATCTGAAACTGGCCGCCGGGTGGAATGATCCCCGGGAAGCACAGATCTTCTATGGCTGGCCAGTATGGCTGCTTGTGGCAGGAGGGATACTGTTGCGGACTGTACGCGATCCGCGACAGCAAGCGGCATTCCGTTTCTTCTTTCCAGTAGCCATGGCAACTGCCTGTTTCCTGGCTACGCACTATCTGGTCTATTTCTGGCAAGACCCTCGTTTCCTCTACCCGGTGTTGCCACTGGTAGCCATCGGGGGTGGTATTGGCTTGGCGAGGTTGCTGAATCACTCGTTGCATGGGAGGCGTTGGGTTACTTCCACCTTGGGATTAGTGTTGGCGGTTGCAGCTTTGTGGCCAGGCACACAGCGGACCTGGGAGCGCCTGTCCAATGGGCGCCATGGCTGGAAGGAGGGTGAGTCCACATGGGTTGAGCGATGCGCCCACCTCAACTCGCGGCTGGAGCTGGACGCGGTGGTGGTCACCGATTTGGATTGTCTGCTCGCTGAACATGCTCTCGTCCGTAATACCCAGCGGCGTCACTTGCCGTTCACTCTGTTTGGAGCAGGTTCTCATCTGCCGGCTATCTACATCCACAACCTGGCTCCCGTTGTGTCGACTCCGCGAGCGAGCCGGAACGAGGTTCGTCCACGTCCCGTGTTTCAACCCGACGATCTCGAGCCGAGTTCTTTACCTTGGTTGAAGGGGGAGGCCGTACGAGGCCGGCCGGCTTACTTGGCGATTGGGGATCTAGACAGCTCTGCCCGTGAGCTAGCGCGATTGCGGGAGGTCTTTCAGTTGGAATCGGTGTCCGGGGAGGAAAGGCTGTTCAAGTTGTCTCCTCTCCCGGACCGGGATTGAACTGCTTCGATATCTTGGGCACAGCGGAACCCAAAGGCATCATGGCGGTGGCGGGGCCAGCGGCATTCACGGTAGCGGGCACGGAGCATGCTCGGTAGCCCGGTATCCCATGCCCCTCCACGTAATACTTTGCGAACATCTGTGGTGACCCCGGCTGGATCAGGAGGATAGGCCCGGAAGTTATCCTGAACCCACTCCCACACGTTGCCGGACAAATTGAACACCCCGAAGGGAGACATCCCCTCAGGAAAGGCATCGACCGGCGCGAGGCCGTTGTAACCATCCAGATCGCCACCCTCGTTCCAGTTAGTGCGTTTTGGATCCCATTCGTTGCCCCAAGGAAACCGCCGCTGACCGCCGCCGGTGGCTGCGAATTCCCATTCGGCTTCAGTAGGCAATCGTTTCCCGGCCCAATGTGCATAGGCTTCGGCTTGTTCCCAGGAGATCATTACAGCGGGGAAGTTCTCCTGTCCCTTTGGATAGGAATGGTTTGGGTCGAACACCTTGTAGAGACGATTGCTGACCTCGTAAAGGTCCAGATAAAAGGG
>CAYRBI010000146.1:8170-15836 GCA_964422415.1 uncultured bacterium
AAAGCGGTTACCAGCCTCCAGGGTAAGGGCCAGCCGAAGATTGGCGTCGAGGAATTCATGTCGGTGGCCGAACGGTTCGGCTTTTCAAAGAAAGCTCTCGACAAGATCCGCAAGGTGGCCGAAGCCGAGGACTGGGGCGAGGGGCCTTTCCTGGGGAACTACTATGCCAACCTCAAGGAAACGAAGGTCCAGGCGTTCGAACGGCTCGGGCGGAAACTCTTTGGAGTTAAGCACGCCCTGGCGGTGAGCTCCGGGACTGGCGCTTTGCACAGCGCCTTTGTGGCCGCTGGAGCCGGCCCTGGAACCGAAATAATCTGCCCCGCCATCGGATTCTTCGCCACCTCCTCGGCGGTGGTTATGTCCAAGGCGGTTCCGGTGTTCTGCGATGTGGATGAGTCCCTCTGCATTGACCCCGCCAAGATCGAAGCCTGTATCACCCCACGCACCGTGGCCATCGCCCCCACCCATGTCATGGGCACCGTTTGCAATATGGAGGCGGTCATGAAGATCGCCCGGAAACACAAACTCAAGGTCATCGAGGATTGCGCCCAATCCTGTTTCGGGAAGTTCCAGGGCAAACCAGTCGGTACTTGGGGGGACATGGGCATCTTCAGTATCTCCGCGTACAAGATCGTAGGTGGTGGTGAGGGTGGTATGGTCATCACCAATGATACCCGCCTGTGGGAACGCGCCAATCAGATGGCCGAGGCCGGTGGCCTGTGGCGTCCCGACCGTTTTGGTATGCCCCGCTATGAGGGCGAACTCTTCTGCGGCACCAATTACCGCATGTCTGAGATCGAGGCTGCTGTCGATGTGGTCCAGTTCCAACGGATGCCCGGCACCTTCAAACGGTCCAACGCAGTGAAGATGCGGGTTCTCAAACGCCTCAAGACCTTCAGGGAGATTGTTCCCCAGAAACTGAATGATCCCAGCGGAGATGTGGGCTATTGCCTGCGTTTCTTCCCCGAGACCATTGAACTCGGCCAGAAGATTGTCGCGGACTTGAAAAGCATGGGCTTACAGTGCGGGATGCGTGGCAAGGATGCTCCTCTGGATTGGCACATCTACTCAATGATGCTGCCGGTAGTGCTTCAGACTGGCCCTTGTGGAGGGGAGGAGTGTGTCTACACTTGCCAGCACTACACCCAAAAGGGCGGCAGCATCCATTATGCCAAGGGGGATTGCCCGGTAGCGGATGACCTCTATGACCGTTGCATCAGTATTTCCTTGAATCAGTGGTACACCGCGCAGGACTGCAAGGCCGTGGCGGATGCAATCAACCGGGTGCTCAGCACCCACTGCACCCCAGAACCGGAGGCAAAAGCATGGTTAAGTTAGGTTTCAATCATTTCATCCTGACCACACTCCTCTTCGGCCAATTCTGCTGCGCTGAAGTGAAGGATATGGGCCCGATCCCCTTCCAGGCTCCCACCGGAATCCACTACTCCATGGGTGGAGTGGTGGGGGAGAGAGTCCAGGCCAACCTGGACAACTGGTTGCTGATCGCACCCATCGCCAATCCGGGGATGCTTGAAATGTTCCACTTGCGTGACCGTGAACCAGTGCCGCAGCTGGTTCCATGGGCGGGCGAGTTCGTGGGGAAGTATCTGATCTCCGCCATCCAGGCCCGGCGCATGGTGAAAGACCCACGCCTGGAGGAGTTCCTTCCCGCCTTCATCGCCGAATTCATCTCCACCCAGGCGGAGGATGGCTATCTCGGCCCCTTCCGTAAACAGGAACGGCTCCTCGGCAATTGGGACCTCTGGGGGCATTACCATGCCATCACCGCCCTACTCATGTGGTATGAGGAAACCGGCGACAAGGCCTCCCTGGAGTGTGCCATCCGCGCCGGGGACCTGGTCTGCAAGACCTTCCTTGACACCGGCAAGCGCCCCTTTTCCGTGGGCTCTGATGAGATGAACCTCTCGATCCTCACCGCGATGGGACGTCTGTACCGTCACACCGGGAATGAGCGCTTCCTCGAGATGATGAAGATGGTTGAGAAAGACTGGGAAAGCGCCGGGGATTATTACCGTCAAGGGCTGGCGGGTGTGGATTTTTACCGTATCCCTCGTCCACGCTGGGAGAGCCTGCATGACTTGCAGGGCCTGGTGGAGCTCTACCGGATCTCCGGCAACGAAGACTACAAGACCTCTTTCATCAACCTGTGGCGCAGCATCGCCCGCTTTGATCGTCACAACACCGGTGGCTTCTCGACCGGCGAACAGGCAGTCGGCAACCCTTACACCCCCGGGGCGATCGAGACTTGTTGCACGACCGCTTGGGCAGCTTTGAGTAATGACATGGCGCATCTGGTGGGTGGAACCGAATCCACCGCTGGCGATGAACTCGAACTGTCCTTGTTCAACAGTATCCTTGGCTCCCAACACCCTTCCGGACGCTGGTGGACTTACAACACCCCCCCGGATGGCAAGCGTGAGGCCTCAGCCCATACAATCGTCTTCCAGTCCCGCGTGGGAACCCCGGAACTTAACTGCTGTTCGGTCAATGCGCCACGTGGACTCGGTGTCATCTCCGAATGGGGCATCCTTACCGATGGCTCCGGGAAGGGTTTTGTTATCAACTACTATGGCCCGATGGAGGCGGAGTTCGACCTAGCCGGGGGGCCGCATGTGAAGGTGTCCCAGGAAACCAAGTATCCTGTGGATGGCCATATCACAATCCATGTCGATCCCTCCGGTACCGCGCCGTTGGAGTCGGTCGCGCTACGTATACCCGCCTGGTCCAAACAAACACGAGTGGCTCTGGGCGATGGCTCCCAGATCGCGCAGGAGGAGATCAACTCCGCGAAGGGGCGTTATCTGACCATCACGCGTAAATGGAAAGCGGGAGACACGATTGAGGCCGACCTCGACATGTCACTGCGAACCTGGATAGGGGATGGGGCCCGTGCCGGACGATTCTCAATCTACCATGGACCCGTCCTACTGGCTTTCGATCAGCGCGATAACCCCTATGACTGCAACGCCATCCCCGCGCTGGATTACACCAAGTTGACCGCGGAACCGGCTCAAGTCAGTGGAAAGTTTCCCCCGATTGTGGCATTCCAGTTCAAGGGCTCGGATGGCCATCCCATGATCCTGCGTGACTTCGCCACAGCGGGCGCGGCGGGCACTGAGTATGTCTCCTGGCTGCCCGTGGTGAATGCCCCACCACCATCATTCCACCTCTTGAATCCTGTCAACAAGGCCAAGGTTCCGCAAGGTCCCAAGAAGTTCACCTGGACTGGCTTGAGCGGCGCGGGGGCGAATGACTATGTGCTCGAGATCGCCAAGGCGGATGACATGAAGGAGGTCGTCTACCGCTCCGAACCCACCAAGAAGAGCTGGGTGGTTATCCGTGAGACTTTCCAACCTGGAACCACTTATTGGTGGCGGGTAACCTCCACCAACCAATATGGGTCTCACGCCAATGAAGGCGCCCCCTTTTCATTCTCGGTGGACCCCGCGCTCAAGAATGAATTCGTCGATCACCCGGCTCTCATGGAATTCCGCTCCGATGGACTGGTGGCCGCCTCGCATTTGGATGGCGATGGCTCCACCATCTATGGCTACATGGACCATGCCCAGAATGTGAAGGCCGCGGCGGACCGTAGTGGCAAGGAAAATGGCGCGGTGGCCTTTGAGGGGAATGGAATGCTGCGTTACCGCATCCCCAGCTTCCCCACCAAGGATTACACCTTTGTAGCGTGGTTCTGTGCCGATCAATTGCCCAAAGGGCAATTCATGCAGATCTTCAGTGCGTGGGCACGCAGCGGTGATGACCCCTTACGGGTATGTATCGATAAAGGCCTGATATTCGCCCGTATCGAGGGAGGGGGCGGCGCTGGCACTGATGGTGCCGAGGTCACCCAGGGCAAGTGGACCCATGTGGCTGCAGTGAAAAAGGGTGGCAAACTCTTCCTGTATGTGGATGGTAAGCTAGCTCATGAAACCGGTGCCCCCGCCGATCTTACCACCACCAGCGCCACTGATTTCGCTCTCGGCGCCAATCCGCACTACACCGGTAATGAGTTCTTCCAGGGACGTATCGATGACTTCGCCCTCTTCGCCAAGGCGCTCAGCGCGGAGGAGATTGAGAGGATCTTCAAGGAAGGGCTGGAATAACAGACCCTACCTCAGACCAGCAGGCCCCGGAGCGGGACTCCGGGGCCTGCCCGTATGTTGTTCGTGCTTGAGCGTGTCCCCGTTGGGAATTCACGCTTTAGCGTGCCGGCAACCTGAAGGTTGAACTCCGAATCCGCATGTTGTTCACGCTTCAGCGTGCAGGGCAACCTCAAGATTCAATTGGGAACGGGACCCACACGCGAATGAAATCGCTACTCCGATCCGTTCTCAAAGGAGACCCGCCATGACTCTCTTTGATCGCCTTCTCCGTTCAATATTCGTCAGCCTTGCGGTGGGGTTGGGGTGGGGGATTCGAGGTGACTTCGGACATCTGCTTGGGGCGGCTTATCCGGGAGCGGCGCTGGGAATGGGCTTCGCTTTCGTGAGCGGGCAGGCCTCACTGTTCCGTTGGATGCCTCTACTCGCGGCGGCGGGAGCCATTGGCATCGGTGCGGGAGGTTCCATGAGCTATGGCATTCTGCATGGCTATGCCCAATCCGATACGCTCCTTAATTATGGTTATGGATTCTTCACCCTGTTCCTCGAGGGTGGCGCCTGGGGCGGCTTCGGTGGCGTGTTCATCGCCCTGTTGTTGGAGAATCCCCGTCTTAAGCCCTCCGAGTGGATGAGCGCCTTGGCTACAACCGTGGCCTCCGGCTGGGCCGCTTATCATGTCGTCTATGTCTTGCTTGGATTCGACATCAATCCCTACCGTTCAAATGAGTCCATCGCCTTCACGGGGGGAGTCATCGGGTTGTTCGTCTGGCTCGTGCTCCACAAACGCCAGTATGGTTTCAAGGGACTGCTGATGGGGTACATCAGCTTCGGGTTGGGAATGTCGGTGGGACGTTTGCTGGGAAATCTCTCCAATGTTTCGGGCATGGAGCTCAACCATTGGAATGTGATGGAGACCAGCTGTGGTTTGATCGGCGGTTTCATCTACACCTGGGGAATGCTCGGACTCAAAGCCGAGGATCCGCCCGAGGATGAGTGGCACCCCCTGCTGAGCAAACTGTGTATCCTGGGGGTGATGGCGGGAATTCCACTCTACCATTTCATTCTCAGAACCACACCCGGGAAGATCCTCGAGAATGTCAGCAAGGTGGCTGCCCAGATCGGGGTCGACAATGCCGAACTCTTTGCGGGGAAGATCAGAATGGGGCTCCAGGCGGTCTGTCTGCTCGCTTTTCTTGGCGCCGCGTGGTGGCTCTATCTCCACATCAAGGACAGGACCCAGACCGCTGCCTTTCCGGTCCTTTGGTTTTCAGGGGTCATGCTTCTCTTCCAGGAAACAAACTGCCTGTACTTCTTTGTTCCCACGGATCAGTTAACCGTAGACATGCACACCGTTTTCTGGGTGCTGTATGGTATGATGGTATTAACCGCTTTGACCCTGCGTTTCCGTGAAGTCACCGAACCCGATGAAGTGGCCCTCGAATCCAATTGGCGCAAATGGGTGGCCGGCGCGGTGGTGGCCTTTGTTTTGGTTGTGTTTCTCGCGGGCTTTGTCAATGGTGAGAAAACCATGCGGAACGCCAACACACGCTGGCCAATCTGGTCGTGGTCACAAGGACCGTTTCCTGGAAGATGATTAAACCCATCACCGTTTCACCCTCACGCTGGACAGCCTACTCGGTTCTCTCGGCCTGGGAGGAAGAAAAAGGCTTCGCCGAGGATTTACTGGAGATCCAATGCAGTCGAGCACGGCTCTCGCCCGTGGATATCCGCCTCGCCCAGACCCTAGTTTATGGGGTTATGCGCCATCTGCGGCTGTTGGATTTCTGGATCGATACCCTGGCTGAGCGTGGTCTGGAATCTCTCCCGCCGCCCGTGGTGTGGATCCTCCGGCTGGCCTTTTTCCAGTCGGCGTTCCTTGAACGGATTCCGCCGCACGCCATCACGAATGAGGCGGTTGGACTTTGTGAGGCAGTGAATGTGGCCGGTCTGAAGGGACTGGTGAATGCCCTGGCACGACGGCTACCCGAAAACCGTGTGCGCCTCGATCAGGCCCTGGCTGCACACCCCGAACGGCTGGCCATCGAGACTTCCCACCCCAGTGGAATGGTTCAGTGGGCACAGGATCGCTTTGGTCTCCAGAAGGCGGAAGACTGGCTGCGGATCAACAATGAGGAACCCCGGATCTATCTACGTCCCGTGGTCTCACGGCTAATTCCGGACTGCAAGAATCCTCTTCTCGAGGAGGCGCGTCATGCTGGGGCGGAGAAGTTACTCGGTCTGCTCAAGGTCGGAGAGATTGCCGAGGATGGCTGCTCGGTCTTGTTACCTTCTGGGACCATACCGGCAAATCTGGGTCCTTTCTTGGAGGGGCTGGCCATGGTTCAGGACCCAGCAGCTCAACAGGCAGCGCTCCTGCTCGCGCCCAAACCTGGCGAACATATCCTCGACCTATGCTGTGCTCCAGGTGGCAAGACAATCCAGCTCGCTGACCTGGCCCGTGGTCACGCCGATATCCTCGCAGTCGACTCGGGAACGGAACGGCTCAAACGGGTCCGGGAAAATCTCGACCGTTGCGGATTTGGTGCAGTGAAGACTGAGTGCCGTAACCTGCTGGAGCCATGGGAGAATCCCCCAAGGAATGTAGATGCAGTCCTTCTGGATGTACCCTGTTCAGGTCTCGGAACTCTGCGCCGGCGAGTGGATTTGCGTTACCGGATCGGTCCACAGGACATCAAGGAACTTTCGGAGAAAGCAGCTCAGCTGCTGCGGAATGCCGCCCCCCTGGTGCAACCCGGTGGACGGTTGGTTTATTCCACCTGCACACTAACAAGTGAAGAGAACGAAGACAGGATCCGGACTTTCGTGGATAGTTCAGCGGGAGAGTGGGAGCTGGCCGGGGAGCACTACTACCCGGCGTTCCTGGTGGATACAGCGCTCCCCAGCCCAGAGAGGTGGCCGGACTCGGATGGGTCGTATTGTGTGTTGTTAAGGAAAAGGGGGTAATCAAAAGTTTTTTTGATTGACAGCCCCTCTAGAGATGATAGAGGATCATGTGGATGGCATTCCGTGTTCCATAGGAGAGATACGATGAGTCAGATGCTAACCGTTGAGGCACTCCTGGAAGAGGCCAAGATCTTTGCCAAGGCTGAGTCGGCCCTCAATGAACCCACCTTGTTTGGAGTTTCCGATGTGAAATCCATCGGATCCTATGTTGAGCACCGGTTCCTTTCGCACTTACGGAAGAAGTATGAATTCACTGAGGGAGCCTCCATCAGTGGGATCGATTTCCCACAAATTGGTGTCGACATGATGGTCACCCATATCAAAGAGCCACAATCCACCTGCCCCTATAAGTCCGCCAAGCAGAAGATCTTTGGTCTGGGATATGCGGTGCTGGTGTTTGTCTATGAGAAAACGGAAAACATCCAAGATTTTACCGGCAACCTGAATATCCGCCATGTCATCTTCGTGGAAAAGGAACGCACCGCCGACTTCCAAACCACCTCGGACTTACGCCGGATCATCGAAAACCACGGCAACAAGGATGATCTCCTGGCCTTCATGCAGGAACGCATGTTGCC
>CAYRBI010000147.1:0-15810 GCA_964422415.1 uncultured bacterium
CATCGTGCAGGTTGTGCAGCCCCAGCCCGAAGCACCGGCCGCCACTGAGACTGTTGAAGTGAAGACCGAACCAGCCGCAATCGAGCAGCCAATTCAAGTGAATGTGAAGCCAGCCTCCCAGCCGGAGGCATCTTCTCAACCGGAGCCAGTCCAGCCGTCCACCGTGCAGGTTGTGCAGCCCCAGCCCGAAGCACCGGCCGCCACTGAGACTGTTAAGGTGAAGACCGAACCAGCCGTCATCGAGCAGCCGGTTCAAGTGAGTGTGAAGCCAGCCTCCCAGACGGAGCCAGTCCAGCCGTCCGCCGTACAGTCTGTCCAACCTCAACCCGAAGCCCCGGCCGCTTCTGAGACTATTAAGATGAAGACCGAACCAGCCGCCATCGAGCAGCCGGTTCAAGTGAGTGTGAAGCCAGCCTCCCAGACGGAGCCAGTCCAGCCATCCACCGTGCAGTCTGTGCAGCCCCAGCCCGAAGCCCAGGCCGCTTCTGAGACTATTAAGGTGAAGACCGAACCAGCCGCCATCGAGCAGCCAATTCAAGTGAATGTGAAGCCAGCCTCCCAGCCGGAGGCAGTCCAGCACTTCACCGGGCTGACGGTAGAGCCACAGACCGGATCTTCGTTCACCTCTCGGACTATTGCGGGCAGTTCACAACCCACACAAACGAGTGAACAAGATTCCAGTTCATCGAATTCATCTCAAATAAAGAATGCCAGTGTGGAGTCTGTGAAGGCAGTTCAGGCCGAGTCCAATATGAACACCCCGGTTGTGACAACACCGCGGGTACAGGCCAATGACTCCACCATCCAGGCCGCGAATGTGATTGTCTCGCTGGAAGTTGCTCAGGCTGAATCGCCGGTTCAAGGGCAAGAGGCAGAACGGATTGAGAGCCAAGTCCGGACCGCCCAAGTGACCCCCAAGAACAGCCTCCAGTCTTCAGAAACCGGCGAGAGTGATGCCCCAGAGATCCTCCCGCAGACGGAGTGGGAGAGTGCCCCCAAGATGAAGACTCGCCCGGTGAAGACAGCCAGTGAGCCAGTGCCTACCGTTGTGGAGAGCCGGGCCTCCTCACAGACCATTATCTCAGAGTGGAACTCCAGTGTTACGAGCCAGGTGGTGTATGACTCAGATCCGCTGGTTAGCAAAGTCTCTTTGGAGACCGTGAATGCTCACCGGGATGAAGCCGTCACCACCCGGACTTCTGATTCAGACACCGCCAGTCAACGGTTGGCGGCTGGAAGCTTGGCTTCTGTAAGAGCTGATTCCGCCGAGAGTTCCACGGTTGTCCAGAGTTCGAATCCAACCGCGACGCCATCACGGGTTCTCGAATCCCGGATCCTCGAGCAAGTGATACAGGCGGCGCAGGTACAGAAATCCAACTCCGGCTCGGAAATCCGTGTCCGTCTGAACCCAGATAATCTGGGTGAAGTACGCCTCAAGGTGAACATGACCTCGGAAGGTCTGGTGGCCGAAATGAGCGCGACCCGCATGGCCACCCAGGAAGTGCTGACCAAACATGCCCAACAGATCCAGAGCTTGCTAGTTGATTCTGGTCTCCGTGTCGATCAGGTAGTTGTGAAAGCGGGAGGGATGGATTCTTCCTCGGACTTCAAGGGTGGTGGTTCTCAACAGGATCCCTTACCACAAGAGCGGGACGCAAGCAGTTCGTCCTTCTCACGGGAGCGTGGATCCAGGGATCAGTATCGGGGGAACAACAACCCCTTCGAGGAGAAGGAACGCAAAGGTTGGGAAAAATACGCTTGATTGGAAAGGCATGAAGAGCGGAGGAACAAGACAATGACAGATGTAAGCGCAGTGAACAAGAGTGTGCTCAGTGATCTCTATGCCAGTGACTCCACGGTGTCCAGTACGGGGTCAGAGATCGATCAGGAAGGATTTTTGGCACTGATGGTGGCGGAGCTGCAGAACCAAGATCCCTTGGAGCCGCTCTCCAACCAAGAGTATGTCTCGCAACTGACCTCGTTCAGTTCGCTGGGGGAGCTTCAAGAGATTAATGAGAACATGGAAAACCTCAGCACGCTTTCGGACATCTCGAGTCTCCTCAGTGTCGGCTTGGCTCTGCAACAGACGGGCATCAACACTTCAGCGGTGGGCTTGATCGGCAAGGAAGTGGAGGTGAGCTCCGACACGATTCAATTAGGGGGGGGTGACACCGCCGACATCTCCTTCGACCTGTCCGAGGTTAACGCCGAGGAGGTGACTGTCACCCTCACAACCGCCTCTGGCGCCACCATTAAAAAGGTGACCTTCGATCCATCCGACCCACCGGAGGGAATCAATGTGACTGGCGATAAGGTCACCATCGATACCGAGACTTTTCTGGATGGAGAAACCTATTCCGGTGAGGCCACCATCGCTGTCACCGCCACGGATAGCTCGGATGCCACCACTTCCGTGGACACCTACATTATTGGTCTGGTCAATGGTCTCGATTTCACCTCAGACGCCACGATGCTGACTGTGGATGGTACCTCCGTGGATATCGCCGATGTAGTTGCTGTCAACACCCCGAGCTGAACGGGTCAAATATAAAAAGAACAAACAACTCGAGCAGAAAAATAAGATCAGGAGGACTACGAAAATGACAGTTAGATCCATGTACTCAGGAGTATCCGGCCTACGGGCTACCGCCAACACCATCGATGTGATTGGTAACAACATCGCCAATGTGAACACGGTGGGTTTCCGTAAAGCCCGCGCGACCACGTCCGATTTATTCAGCCAAACCCTCTCCGGCGCCACAGGCGCCACGGCGACCACGGGTGGAACCAATCCCGTGCAGATCGGTCTGGGAGTCAAGACGGACACGATCGACACCATCTTCACTCAGGGTAACACCCAAGAGACCGAGCGCCTTTTGGACCTTACCATCAATGGCAGTGGTTTCTTCCAATTGACCGATGGAGAGGGTGGATCTTACTTCACCCGTGCCGGTAACTTCAGCTTGGATGAGTTGGGCTATGTGACCCAATCTAGCACCGGCTACCGGTTGATTGGCCAGATCGCCAATTCACAGGGTGTGATTGATGCTTCCAAGCCCGCACAGACGATTCAGGTTGACTACAACTCCCTGTCGGATGCGGTACCGACGGAGACGGCGACCCTGGGAGGGAATCTCAGCAGTGATACCGTTGCCCAGCCAGCCACCTCGTTGAACACCCTCCTTACGATATTTAACGAAAATGGCCAGCCGCTTGGGCTCAACGCTGGCGATACCATCACCATTTCGGGTGGAACCTATAATACAGTTCCGGCGGGCACGGCGGTCACCATTCCCCAAACAACTGTCCTTACTGTCACCAATGAAACGACTCTCGGGAATCTCGTCAGTAGCCTGCGCGATCAGCTGCGCACCTTGACCGGCAGCACGAGTCTTGATGTCGCCGTCGACTCCACGGGCGCGATCCGGTTTGAGACCGGCGCCGAGACCCTCAGCAATCTGTCCATTACCGCCTACGATGTGGATGGCAATGAGAAAACCTCGGTCCGTGCGCTCTTCAACGATGGTGAACTGGATGGAAACATCGACATCTTGGCGAATTCCTCCGCTGTTACCGAGGTCGTCCGGCAAGCGGATGCGACAACCTCCACCGAGATTTTTGATTCTCAAGGTAATGCCCGCACCGTAGTAGCCACCTTTGCGAAGAACACCAGTAATGTCTCCGCCGCTTCGGATACCCTTCTGACCAACATCTATGATGATGCGGACCGTTCAGTCGGCGTGACTGCTGGAACCACTACCGTCGTGCTCGCCGCGGGATCAGTGATTGGCGCTACGACACTGGCCACCGATGTCTCGCTCCTCGCCGTTACCGCCACCTCGACTCTGGAGGACTTGCGTTCCGCCCTGCAAACACAGTTGAATACCTCCGCTGGGACTACCAACATCACAGTGACTCTCCAGTCCGATGGGTCCTTCAGCATCAGCTCACCCACCGCCTCCATCTCTAACATGCGTATACAAACTGATGCGGATGCCGTGGGTTCAGGTACCGCTAGTGTCGCGGGGGTCTTGACACGCCTGTTCACCAACGAGGGATATGGTATCGAGGCCACCACGGATGGCCTGGATGTGACCGCGGGTAGCACCGTGAGCACAAACAGCTTCCATACCGCCAGCAACGTCCTTAACAGTTGGACTTACCAGGTGGTGGTTCCCCACGCCGATAGCCTTCCCCCCAGTGCCACCACCGGTAATCTGGTCTTCCTCTCCAATGGCAACTTCGAGAGCTATGGGACGGACAGTACTGGAACTGCCATTACCTCCAATCCAGTCATCCAGTTTGATCCCGATGGTACCGATCCAGAGAATGGTGGTGTCGATTCGTTAACCATCACCTTCGACTTCAGCGACATGACTCAAAACTCCGCCGAAACCACCGCCTCGATCATCTCGCAGGATGGCAGCACGGTAGGACAGCTGGAATCCGTGGAAATCGGTTCGGATGGTGTCGTGACTGGTGTGTTCTCTAATGGCACCACCCGTGCCTTGGCGCAGATTCTCGTGGCAACCTTCTCAAATGAGGGCGGACTGTTGCGTTCGGGGGATAACCTCTTCACCGAGTCGGCCAACTCCGGTGAGGCGGTCCTCAATACCGCGGGGACACTCGCGGCAGGTGAGATTCTCTCCGGTTCGCTGGAACTGTCCAATGTCGACATTTCCGAGGAATTCGTGAACCTTATCATTGCCCAGCGTGCCTTTCAGGCCAACGCCCGCGTGATCACCACTGGTGATTCAATCATGCAGGAACTCGTTAACCTGGTGAGATAAGCTGAAGAGCGGTACCGGTTCTGGTTGCGGCTTCACATGCAGCGGGCCTCGGGGAGTATCTCTCCGGGGCCCGTTAATGTTGCGCGGATGCGCGAACCGGCTTCTTCAGGGAACCACTGGAAGCATTTCCACCTGGAGCGATTCGATCGTTAATGCCTGGTCTGTGGTACTCTTCAGGGTAAAGACATTCTGTCCCTGGATGATGGCGTTGAGTGGAATCTGGTAGACCCCTTTTTCTTTCACCTCCATGCACTCCTGGCCATGGAGAAAGACCTTTGGATGCCCCTCTTCAGTTGTGCCTTTGGCATACCCAAGGCGAAGCTGCGCCAACATCTTGTCAGCTGGGGGAACAAGATAAATTTGGAGCTCAGTGGTTCCTGATGCGGCCAGAGACCGGGGCAATTGGATGGGAAGTGGCTTTCCAGGAATGGTGATGTCCGTATAAGTCAGAACATGCGTCCGTTTCTGCCCCACAAGCGTGGGTAGTGAATCGAGCTCGCTGAGAAGCCCCTTGGAGGCCTTGGGGATATCGAAGGGATTGAAGAGGTAGATCCCCTTCGAGCCACGTGCCAGGGCTGAAGCGGCGGCTCCCCGCAGGGTCTCATCGGTGTTGGCGAAGGCCGTGGCCGCTGGGTATGAGCGGACCATGGCTTCTAGTCCCGCTGTTACCTTCACTCCGGTTCCCTTCAGGAGCTCCTGCCATTCCTCGACCGGGATGTCGAAATCCGTGGTGGCCCAGAAGGGGCATACAATGAGATGATTGATCAATCCCCGCTTAGCCCAGGTCACCGCATCCAATCCAGTTCCCAGGGACACCTCCGGGCGTGTGGGGACACGGACCACCAATTGGACCGGATGCCCCCACTTCTTTTCAGCTTTCTCAACTTCCTCGTGGACCGCCACCATCCATTCGGTTAAGACTTTGCCCTGTTCAAGCTCTTCTCCTTCTTTGAAGTGGAGGGGAAAACGGTTCCAGTCGAGCTCCAGGCCATCCATGTCATACCGCTCAAGAACTTCCTGCACGAGCGCCAAGGTATGATCCCGCACCGCCTGCTTCCCATAATCGAGGCAACGGTCATTCCAGCCATTGAACCGGTCTTGGTAGCGCCAGAGATCAGGGTGTTCCATCCAGAACCGGCTATGCAGTGCTGAACGCTTCAGGTGCGCGTCATGGACGTCATTCATACGGATGCTGATCCAGGGGCTGATGCCATGTTTCCGGGAGTGCTCGATCATGCAGGCGTCGGGATCAACCCCGGCCTTGTAGAGCGTGTACATGTTCGAGACCCATTGATGGTAAGGGCCACGCTCCGCCAAGGGGACATCGCCATAACAGGCTTGATCGATTCCGGCCGCTGGATCGTATCCCTCCCAGTAGGGTTCCCAGGCCTTCGAGTCGAAATTGGTCCGCTTGGCGCAACAACAGATGACCAGAACCTTGACATGGGTTCCCGCCAGTTCATCCACCAACTGGTCGAGGTGGGCCCGGGTCTCTTCTCCCGCGGGGGCCAGCATGTACGGGTGGGTGTCATCCTCGTTGTAGAAAATGCCTTGGGGATCCTCCGCGTATCCGGTGAAGGATTGGCTGAACAGGACTAACGACAGGAGAATCACTTTTACGCGCATTGCAAAGCCTCCAGAAAGCGTTGTCTGTTGTTAGCCGGTGGCAAGGCAACGGTTTTCCATCGTTCGTGCTTGATTCGATGCCGCCGCCCCCGGTGGGTCTTCATGCTTTGGCGCGTCGTTTTTCACCCCACCGATGCGCCGGAGGAGATGTCCTCGCCCTCCACTGTAATCAGACGCAGCCGGTCGCCATCCCGCGCGGCCAGGAGCATCCCCTTGGATTCCAATCCACGGATCTTGGCTGGTTGGAGGTTGGCCACTACCACGATACGCTTACCAAGCATCTCTTCGGGGGTGTAGTACTGAGCGACACCCGCTACGATCTGGCGGATTTCCGTGCCGATCTCAATCTTGAGACGGAGGAGCTTATCCGCTTTGGGAACTTTTTCGGCCTCGAGGACCTTGGCCACGCGCAGATTGGTCCGCTTGAACTCATCGATAGTAACCAGTTCCACCTCCCCGCCTTGGGTAACGGCCGCAGCGGCTGGTGCGGCGGGAGTGATTTTCCTCTGGATCTCGATCCAGTCGATGCGTGGAAAGAGCGGGTCGCCTCCTGGCACGGGTTGGCCGGCGCGTGGTTCATCCAGCGATAGATCATCCAGGCATAACCCTCTCTCCGGGATGGGGGTTCCGGTCTGACGCAGCAGTTCCTCCATCTTGGAAGGCATCACGGGATGAAGCAGGATGGCCGCAGTGCGTAAACACCGCAGTGACAGCGCCAGACAGGTTCCAGCGGAAGCAATGTCTCCGGCTTTGGCCTTGGCCCAGGGTTCACAGGCCGCGATATAGGCGTTCGTGGCGCGTACCAGGGCAATCACCTGGTCTACCGCCAGGTTGGGTTTCAATTCAATGACCAGTGCACGGACCTCATCGAAGAGCTGGCTGGCCTGATCAGCCAACCGTTTCTCCGGACTTCCCAGAACGATGGCCTCCATCGCTGGCGCCTTCGAGTCAAAGTATTGCTTGATGAGCTTGGTCACCCGGCTGAGAAGATTGCCCAAGTCATTGGCCAGATCGCTGTTGAGCCGTTGGACAATGATTTCTTCCGAGTAATCCTGGTCCATGCCCACTGTCATTTCGCGGATCAGGTAGTACCGTATGGGATCAACCCCATATTCCGTAAGCAGCTCCTGGATGTGCCGGACTGGAGCCTGCGCCGCCAGGGCCTTGGTGATCGTCTTGGATTCTTTCTGCCCGCCACGGGTCCACCAGCCATGCGCCAGGATCCGCTCGGGCAATCCAACTCCCGCCGCATGAAGGAATACCGGCCAGAAGAATCCATGTGGTTTGAGGATGTCCTTCCCAATGAGATGCAGTGCATGGGGCCACCACTTCTCGAACGCGGGTGAATCCGGCCAGCCGATCCCGGTGATGTAGTTGGTGAGCGCATCGAACCAGACATAGGTCACATAGTCCGCGTCGAAGGGGAGCTCGATCCCCCATCCCAACCGTGATTTGGGACGCGAGATGCACAGGTCAGAGACCGGTTGACGCAGTAATCCGATGACCTCATTCCGGCGGGATTCGGGCAGGATAAAGGTTGGATTTTCCACGGTGAGATAATTGAGGAGCCAGTTCTGGTACTTGGAGAGCCGGAAGAAGTAGTTATCCTCGGAGACGAAGACGATCTTCCCTGACTCCTTACCCTCCTCGGTGACATCGCTGTCAGAGATAAACATCTCATCCGAGATGTTGTACCAGCCCGAGTAAGTGTGTTTGTAAATGTCGCCCTGATCAAACAGGCATTGTAGTAGCGCTCTGACTGTCTTTTTGTGGTCCGCGTCCGTGGTCCGGATAAAATGATCATATTGGATTCCCAGGCGTTGCCACATCTCACGAAAGCGTTGGGAAAACTCATCGCAGTTCTGCTGGGGGGTTACCCCACGGGCAGCGGCGGCTTGTTGGACCTTTTGCCCGTGTTCATCGGTTCCGGTTTGGAAATGGACTTCATCGCCAAAAAAGCGGTGATAACGCGCCAGCACATCAGCCAGGATGGTGGTGTAACAGTGACCGATATGTGGCGAGTCATTCACATAATAAATGGGGGTGGTGACATAAAAACGGCGTTCTGACATTGGATTCAGCTCCAGATATGATGCTATAGGGGATACGTTAGCGGGATTGAGTAAAATCAGAAGGGGGCAACCGTCTCTACAGGAGAGATTCGAACTCTTCTGGTGTCAGGCCAGCGTTCCGAAGAATTGAACGTAAGGTTCCCCGGTCAAGTTCCGGGTGATCTGGAACCACCACTTGGCTGAATGGTGAAGATCTCCGGCAGATGATGTGACTGCCATGCTGCCTTAGGATCTGAAAACCGGCCTTTGTGAGCGCGTGAGTACACTCTCTGCCTGAAACACGAGGCAGTCTGGTCACACAGCTACCACCAATGTATCGAGTGTGTCCTCCGGAACTGGAAGGCCATCATCAATCAAGCAGGCTGTGTACCCTTCAATGGCCTCCTTGATATTCAATAAAGATTCTTGTCTAGTTTTACCCTGGCTGACGCAACCTGGAAGACTTGGGCACTCGGCCACCCAATAACCATCTTCGCCTGGGCGGATGATAACTTGTCTCATATCTGTCCCCCTCCTGTCGGACTTGTCTATTGACAGCATACTTGATTTCCATGTGTATGCACCAGAACTTTCAAGACAAGTTGACTCAAATTCACTGGGCAACTGGAAAGGTCACCTCGATTCGGGTTCCCTTGTCCTCATGTGAGGAAACCTCGATCCGCGCGCCATGGGCATCCGCGATCCGCTTGCAGATGGAGAGCCCCAGCCCCAAGCCCTCACGGCGTCCCCCACTGGCGGTAGTTCCACGGAAGCCGCGATCGAAAATATGGGGCAGATCCTTGGAAGAAATGCCTTTGCCGGTGTCTTGGATGATGAGTTTCACCTCTTCCGGAGTGCTCTTCCCGTGGAGCGTGACCCGCCCTCCTGGGGGAGTGAACTTGATGGCGTTGGAGAGCAGGTTGTCGATGAGCGATCCGGCCAGTAGCTCCGAGCCAGGCACCAGGAAGCTGTGCACCTCCCAAGTGGATTCCAATTGGACCTCGGCGTCTTGCGCGCTCAAGGAATATAATCGCAGAGACCTTTCGGTGGTTTTCCGTAAATCAAACACCTCGGAGGTGACTAGGCGGATTGCATCCTCCCGGGCGGAGCGGGCCAGGTTGTCCGCCATCAGTTTCAACCGGTTAGCATTCTTCTGAATGATCCCCAGAGCTTCCTCCTGGGTGGGAGTCAAAGGACCGCCCCCTCCTTCCAGGAGATGGTCTACATATCCCACCAGGTTGCTCAGAACTGAGCGGAAATCATGGTGAAAGTCATTGATCAGGTCGGGGAGAGAAAAGGATTCGTTCATTACCACGTCTTTCTGAAAGGATCTCCGGCTTGCTGACGGCTCCGGGTTGTTTCTTGAGTCCACTGGGTCGATAGGCCATCCTGCATCACCTTCACCGCCAGTCCGCTACAGTAACGAGCGATGGCTTCGAACACCTTGTGGCCGATGAGCAGGTTGCCGATCCGGTTGGCATGGACACCATCATAATGAATGACCCAGTCTGGTCCGGCCTCGGCGGACCAGACATCCGCGAGGATACAATCATACTCCCGCGCCAATCCCCGGATACACTCATTATATTCAAGCGCGAGTTCGACACTCCCCTTGTTATAGGGAGCCCAGCTCTTCCAGCCGGTCATAGAGTAGACTGTCGTGAGTACGGTCACTGGAGCACAGGCCTTCTGGACATCATGGATGATAGTGGCCATGTCAGCACGGAAATCAGCGATGGGCATCCCCGCACGCATGTCATTGAGGCCATACGCTAGGATGAAGAGATCCGGCTTCAAATTAATGACATCAGTGTGGTAACGCTCCATGGCGCTGGGTTTGCGAGAGTCCTTGTAGCCCGGACTGCGTGGAGAGATCGCATTCGCCCCAATACCCTTGTTGTGATACTCGATCGGTGCACCCTGCACCTCGCCGATCAACCGCGCCACGATATCGGCATAGCGTTCCTCTCCCTCCAACAGCCAGGGGCCGCCCTCCACTGTACTCTCGCCCAAAATAACCATCCGCTGAAAAGGGATGGGCCGGTAGTCTTTCGGTTTGTCCATATCGCATTTTCTCCCAGAAAAGATGGAAACGGAAAGCGAAACTCCAAACAACGTGAATCTTCAAAGTCCAATGCTACCACGGCTGTGGAGTTCCAAAAGGGAATCGATGAAGAAAAAGGAACCGCGCGCTCATCTTTTCTGAACGGTGGGGTGTAAAATTCTACAAACAGTGGCTTGACGCCGGAGACACTCGGATGCAGGATGTATACAAAGTCACAAGTACATTTAGTGCTTCCAGACGGCAGGAATCCTGGTCAAGCTGGAAGAGGAGGCCATTGGTTTGCGGTTGTTGGATTTAAGAAAAAACCTTTGTTGTTGTTGCTTGGAGATAGAATTGAGAGTGTAGATATGCCGTAGATAGGGCGTGGGAGATCTACCACGCATGTGATCCATTAAGAATCTTTTGGAGGAACCAGAGTCATGCGCAGTTTCATTTTTAGAAAATCTCTCACTGGTCGATCCCCACGGGGATTCACGCTCATCGAACTCCTCATTGTCATCGCCATTATCCTTATCTTGATTGCTATCGCGCTCCCCAATTTCCTGGAGGCGCAGATCCGTGCGAAAGTTGCCCGCGCCAAGGGTGAGATCCGTTCGCTGGTGACGGCGATGAACTCGTATTACCTGGATTTCAATATCTATCCCTGTGAAACTGAAGGTGACATGTATGCCACCCGGTGGACCCGCAACAGCCGTGGTCACCTCTGGTTGACCTCGCCGATCAAGTACATCGGCACTGTTCCAGCGGACCCCTTCGCGTCCGCCGCCCACCAGGACACCAAGGAAGCAGGTGGAGCTCGCATCCAGACCTACGAAACCGGTGGCATCGAACCCAGTTATGCTTTTCATCCCATGGGGAAGAAATGTATGAGCTGCATGTTGACTTGGGCCATGTGGAGCAAGGGTCCCAGCTCCGAACTCTTGTCCGATGGGCAAGTGGTCTCAGGTGATAATCCTCATATAGGGGGCCGGGATATACGCAATTACAACCCGACCAATGGCACTGGCAGCCGGGGTTCCATCCTCACGTGGGGAGGCGATTCGATGTGGATTGGATATCCCAAGGATTCCGCCGATATGAGAGATGTGAACACTGTCGTGCGTGTTCCGGTTTCCGTGGATGGGGAGTTCTACTCCCGGCGTCTACCGCCACCGCTGAAGTAGCGCGCGTTTTGGCCGGTTCACGTTGATCTTTCCGCACTCAGTGACGATGCTCACTGAAGATGAGCGTACTGTGTTCATGGGCCGCGGTGGTATCCCGCTCCTTGTTTCTGGCAGGGTTATCCGGTAAACTTCCCCGCGTTTGTGCTCATAACGGAGGGGCGTGCCTTCATACGCAAACCGTCCCCTGTATATAGGCGAATTGGAGATTCAGGAGGAAACACATGGCCAACAAGTATGTCTATAAGTTCGGTGGCGGCAAAGCCGATGGCACCGGCGCAATGAAGAACCTACTCGGCGGAAAAGGCGCGAACCTTGCCGAGATGAGTAGTTTGGACATTCCAGTCCCACCCGGGTTCACGATCACCACCGAAGTCTGTACGTACTTCAACGATCACAACAGAAAGTACCCATCCGAATTGGATGGCCAGGTTCGCCAATCCCTTACACTGGTTGAAAAGCTCATGGGACGCAAGTTTGGCGATCCCAAGAAACCCCTTCTGGTTTCGGTCCGCTCCGGCGCGCGTCAGTCCATGCCGGGTATGATGGAAACCGTTCTGAATGTCGGTCTCACCGAGTCCACCCTGCAGGGCATGATCGAGGAAACTAAAGACCCGCGTTTCGTTTACGATTCTTACCGCCGCCTCATCATGATGTACTCCGATGTGGTCATGGAGAAGGCCGCTGGTGTTGAAGTTGCCGAAGGTAAAGGCATCCGTCTCCAGCTCGAGCACATCATGGAAGCCCGTAAACATGCCAAGGGCGTGACCCAGGACACTGAACTGGATGCTGATGATCTCAAAGAACTCTCCATCCAGTTCAAGGCGAAGGTCAAGGAAGTCCTTGGCAAGCCTTTCCCGGATGATGCCATGGAGCAGTTGTGGGGTGGTATCGGCGCGGTATTCGCTTCTTGGATGGGACGCCGCGCGGTGGAATACCGCCGTATCGAGAAACTCCCCGAACACTGGGGTACCGCGGTAAATGTGCAGGCCATGGTCTTTGGTAACATGGGCGATGACTGCGCCACTGGTGTGGCATTCACCCGGAACCCGGCCACTGGCGAGAACGCCTTTTATGGCGAGTATCTCACCAACGCCCAGGGCGAGGACGTGGTGGCGGGTATCCGCACCCCCGCGCCGATCAACGAGGCCTCCAAAAATGATGTCAACCGGATCAATAAGACTCTGGAAGAGAACATGCCCGCCGCCTACAAGCAGCTCCATGCCATCCGTCTGAAGCTGGAAAAACACTTCAGCGATATGCAGGACATCGAGTTCACCATTCAGAAGGGCATCCTGTGGATGCTCCAGACCCGCACCGGCAAACGTACTGGCAATGCCGCCGTGCGCATGGCTGTCGAAATGGCCGATAGTAAGTTGATCGACAAGAAGACCGCGGTGACCCGTGTCAAACCCGAGCAGCTGCTCGAGCTCTTGCTGCCCATGCTGGATCCCAAGGTCGAGACCACCACACATTCCATCGCCAAGGGCCTTCCCGCTGGCCCAGGTGGCGCGGTGGGCGAGATCGTCTTTACCGCTGATGATGCCGCTGAGAAGGGCACTGCCGGCCGTAAGGTCCTGCTGGTCCGCGCGGAGACCTCCCCGGAGGATGTGCATGGAATGCACGCCGCCCAGGGTATCCTCACCTCCAAGGGTGGGATGACCTCGCACGCCGCTCTGGTGGCGCGCGGCTGGGGCAAGTGCTGTATTGTCGGCTGCGCGGCCCTGCAAATCGATGTCCATGCCAAGACCCTGCGCGTCGGTGACAAGGTCTATAAGGAGGGCGATGTCTTCTCCCTCAATGGCACCACGGGCAAGGTTTATGATCATGCCCTGCCGCTAGTGGCTCCCGACCTCGATCACAATGAGAACTACACCAAGCTCATGACCTTCGCGGATACCTTCCGCAAGATTGGGATCCGCACCAACGCGGACACCCCGGATGACGCCGCCCGCGCGCGCAAGTTCGGCGCCCAGGGGATCGGCCTCTTCCGCATCGAGCATATGTTCTATGGCGAAGGTTCCGATCAGTCCCTCTTCCTGCTGCGCAAGATGATCATGTCCAACACCCTGGAGGAGAGAACCACCGCGCTCAATGAGCTCTTCCCCTTCATGAAGGAAGACATCAAGAAGACCTTGGCGGTGATGGACGGCCTGCATGTCACCATCCGTCTCTTGGATCCCCCGCTGCATGAGTTCGTGCCCAAGGCCAAGGAGCGTTTGGAGGAACTCGCCTCCTCGCTATCCATCAACATGCAGGATCTGGCCAAACGCGCCGAGGGTCTGCATGAGAACAACCCGATGATGGGACACCGTGGCGTGCGTCTGGGCATCACCTATCCCGAGGTCACCGAGATGCAGGTCCGCGCTATCCTTGAGGCGGCCGGCGAGCTGCTGCAGCAGAATATCAAGGCTCTACCCGAGATCATGATCCCGGTCACTTGCACCTCCCGGGAACTCGAGGATCAGAGAGTCTTGGTGGACAAGGTTCACAAGGAAGTCTGCGAGAAGCTGGGCGTTAAGAAGATCCCCTTCATGTTTGGTACCATGATCGAGATCCCGCGCGCCGCGTTGACCTCCAACAAGATGGCCGAGCTGGCCGAGTTCTTCTCCTTCGGTACCAACGACCTGACCCAGATGTCCTTCGGTTTCTCGCGCGATGATATTGGCGGGTTCTTGCCGGATTATCTGGAGAAGAAGATTCTCCCGGCTGATCCCTTTGCCACCATCGATACCGAGGCGGTTGGGGAACTCATCAAGATCAGTATTGAGCGTGGCCGCGCCACCCGCCCCGACCTCAAGGTCGGCATTTGCGGCGAGCATGGCGGTGATCCGGCTTCGGTCCGGTTCTGTCACTTCGCTGGTCTGAACTATGTCAGCTGCTCGCCATTCCGCGTGCCCATCGCACGCTATGCCGGCGCGCTTGCGGCCATCGAGGAGGAGAAGGCCAAGACGGCCGCCGCGGCTCCCGCCAAGAAGGCTGCCAAGAAAACCGTCCCCAAGGCAGCGGTGAAGAAGGCTGCTCCGAAGGTTGCTCCGAAGAAAGTTGTGGCCAAGGCCGCTCCGAAGAAGGCTGTAGCCAAGGCTGCTCCCAAAAAGGCGGTCGCCAAGAAAGCGGTGGTCAAGAAGGCCGTAGCTAAGGCCGTTCCCAAGAAGGCCGTGGCTAAGAAAACCGCCAAGAAGGTCCGCCGCTAAATCCAGCGGACTGAGGTGATCTCTCCCCAGTGAGTTGTCAGGGGAGAGAAACTGTTGAAATGAATTCCCCCTCGCTCCGGGTCGAACACCTTGGGCGGGGGGGTTTCTCGTTATGGGTTCCGGCCAAGCCACAGAGTGATAGAATGGCCCGGTACTAGAATGGGTTCTGGTTGGTTTGCCGTCACCTTGATATACCCTTATGGCTAAAGATTTCGAGACATTTAAAAAACGTCTGCTGGATCTGGGTTCGCTTCCGTCGGTTCCCACGGTTTTAATGGAGCTGCTCCGGTGTATCCGGGATGAATCCACGACCACCGATGAGGTCGCTCATCTGGTGGGGCAGGATGCCGGAATGACCGCGCGCCTGCTAAAACTCGCTAATTCCTCCGCAATGGGACTACGGGTCCAGGTGACCTCGATCAATCGTGCTGTAGCGCTTCTGGGAAGAAGCCAGGTGGCGCAAATTTGTCTTGGCGATGGAGTCTGGTCCAGCCTCAAACCCTTGGCCTCCAAGGCCCGCTTCAATCTGGATGCCTTCGAACTCCACAGCCTGGTTGGCGCGGAGGCTGCCCAGGAACTGGCACGCCGTTCCAAACTGGTCGATGCGGATGAAATCTATGCGGCCGCTTTACTACATGACATCGGAAAATTCCTACTCCTGGCGCTTGACCGGGAGGCTTATGCCGAAACACTGATTCAGGCCAAAGCTACTGGACGTGATCTGGAGGGACTTGAGGCGGAGAATCTCGAATGGACCCATTCCCAAGTGGGCGGCTGGCTAGCGCAAGAGTGGGGTTTACCGCCCGTGATCTGTGAGGTGGCCACATGGCATCACCATGCCGCCGATATCCTCGGCCAACCCTTCGGTCCGATGGTGGCGTTGGTATCGGTCTCCGATAACCTCATGAAGCTCCTTAAGGTGGG
>CAYRBI010000148.1:0-5653 GCA_964422415.1 uncultured bacterium
GTGACCCGGTCGAGACGGTGCACGATCCCCGGACGCAACACCCCGCCAATCCCGGAGAGGTCCTTCAGCCGGAACCGGAGCGCATTGACCAGGGTACCATGGATCCGCGAGGGTGTGGGGTGTGTCGGCATCCCTGGCGGTTTGACCACCACCGCCAGATCGGTGTCCTCATACAGAATGTCGATGGGCAGGTCCTCCGGGGGGACCTCATACTCCTCCGGCGTGGGCAGGCTGATCTCGACCCACCCTTCCTGACGTAATTTGAAATTGGACTTGCGCACCGGACCGAGCTGAGTGGCCACCCGTCCCGCCTCAATGAGCTCCTGAATGCGTGTCCGCGATAAATCCTCAATCAGTTCCGATAGATACAGATCGATCCGTTTGCCAAGGTCTTCCTCCGCCAGCTCGAACCGGCGGACATCCGCTCTCGAGTCGGGTGTATTCATCGGTTGCGTGACACCAGCGAGGATGGCAGGAAGAGGCTGATATATTCTTCCTCGGCATAGCGGTCGGTCATACCCGCGATGTAGTCGCACACCACGCGATGGACCGGTTCGTTCTCCACACGCAGACGGTATTGAGGGGCCATCTGTTCGGGACGTGCGGAATAAGCCTCGAAAAGCTTGCGGATCATGTCCCGCGCGCGGTCCATGGGGCGCATGACCTGTGGATGCCTGTAAAGACTCAGCTTGAGCACCTCTTTCAACGTGGAGTTCCACCGGTGCATTTCATCGCTGAAGCCGATCACAAGTTCTGTTTTGCCCAGCGCGGGGTATTCGCCCGTCTCAGAAAGATTCACGGCGGGGATCTCCATATTCATACGCCGCAACGATTCGGTGGCGGCATCAGTCACCTGAAGGTTAATGAGTTCACGGATGGCGGCATGGCGGCGGCTGCTCACATCCACACCACGCGCCGAGTGCCAGATGGCATCCCACAGGGGAACCTCGCGCAGGCTCTCCGGTGAGAGCAGACCTGATTTAAGGCCATCATCCACGTCATGGCTATTGTATGCAATGCCATCAGCGAGATCCACGATCTGCGCCTCGAGGACCGGCTGTGAGGGGCCGGAAAGGAACTTCTCCGATCCGGGCGCGGCAAATCCCTGATTGAGCATCTCCCCCAGCGAGCGCTTCTTCGTGAAGACCGAACGGACCTCATAGGTCAAGTTGAGGCCCGCGAAGCCGGGGTAGGGTGTTTCGAGCAGGTCTACAGTCCGTAGGCCCTGGGCGTTGTGCTCGAAACCGCCTTCCTCACAGACGAGCTCATTCAACACGGTCTCCACCGAATGGCCGAAGGGGGTGTGTCCCACATCATGGGCTAGCGCCATGGCCTCGGCGAGGTCCTCATTGAGACGGAGGAAGCGCGCCAGGGAACGGGCGATCTGGACCACCTCCAGGGTGTGGGTCAAGCGGGTACGGTAGTAATCGCCCTCATGGTTCACAAAGACCTGAGTTTTGTACTCCAGGCGCCGGAAGGCGGTCGAGTGGATCAACCGGTCGCGGTCGCGTTGGAAGGCAGTGCGCAGGGGGTGTTCCCGTTCCGGGTGGAGACGGCCCAGGCTTTTCGAACTGAGCGTAGCATGGGGGGAGAGTACCTCTTGCTCACGGGATTCGGATTCATGGCGGGAAAGAAGGGAGGCGGTCATTCAACATTCTCAATTCCAAAATTGGGGGCTTCGCGGGGTGTGACACCCAGCGCCACTGACACCTCCAGACACTTGTCCAGTCCCTTCTTCACCCTATTCGTAGAAGACATTGTAGCGTGGTGCTTCCTCTGGAGTCACACCCATGGCCAAGGTGACCCACCGGATCTGGTCCGTACCATGGACCGTCTCATAGGCATCCATGATGATTTCCGAACGTTCTTCCATCGAAAGCCCAAGCCATTCGCTCCAGACCACATAAAGCTCAACCACATGACTCGGTCTTTCCTCAACAATGAGCACGGGTTCAGATGAAAGCTCAGAGGGTTGACGCATTTCCTCAACGAGACGCTGGAGAAGAGCTTCAGCCAACGGGTGAACAGGACGAGGTTTCAATTTCCTTTGTGGCATTTCCTAACTCCAAAGATCCTGGTAGTGCTCTCTAATCCATCCAACATCCGTAAGCACTCCGAGTGCTTCTGATTTTGTGGCGTGATCCGTGAGGTATCGCATAGACACCCACCAACTTTCATACAGACGGGAGACTCGCAGGTCAAGTTCGTTGTCTAAATTTGTTGGGAATGGATGAGCATCTTCAGAACGGCGCCGTCTCAGCATTGCTGTCCAGAAGATAAGACTGTGACCGTGCTCAGCGGGAATCTCGGGAAGAATCTTCCTCCCCATCCTTAGCGCAGGCACCAGATATATGGATGCAAGATCGCGGCGTTGTGCTCCACAGAAAAGGAAGAAGGTGCTCTTGAGTAAGATTTCTGCAGTATATCCACCGATATAAATGCTCGCGCCTGGGCGGGCGCTTGCGAGTAGGAGCAGGGCCTCTTCATATCTCTCCTCGGCCGCCCTCTCCATCTCCTGGATGGTCTGCGGTATACCTTCCAAGCGTATTCTTAATGGCATCCGCTTCTATCCTCTTTCTCCCTCCATCCTTGCCAACCCCTCCTCGACTCCCATGGGGGCCCAACCAAATGTAGCGATGAACTTCGCTGAAACCATCGAGCAGTCTGGGGAGCGTGGCTCCAGGCCAGTGTAATTCGTGACCGAGTGGGCATGGATCCTATCGGTATCCAGGCCGAAATGTAGTGCGATCCGGACTCCCAGAGTGTAGCGGTCCAGGCGTTCCGGGCCACCGAGGTGGTATAGGCCGGAGATACGCTGTTCGATGGCATCAGCAACAGCATGAGAGGCATCCCCCTGATAAAGGGGTGTGCGGTATTCATCCTGGAAAAGATCCACGCTCTTGCCCTTCCTCAGAGCGGAGAGAATCCACCCCGCCGGGCCGCTATGCTTATCATCGCCCCAGCCATAGGAGAGGCCGATCCGGAAGATGGTCAGTAAATCGGAACAATCGGCAAAGATCTTCTGTAGAGCCTGCTCTGCCTCCCATTTGGTACGGGAGTAGGTGCTAGTGGGGTTGGGGGTGTCCACCTCAATGTAGTTTCCTTTCATGCCATCAAAGACCAGATCGGTGGAGGTGAAGAAAAAGGGGATTTGGTGGAGACAAGCGGCCTGTGCCAAACACTGGGTGACCTCTACATTCAGATGCTGCGCCACTTCGGGATGGGCGGCACATACCTCGGTCCGTGAAAGCGCCATCAAGTGAACTATGGCCTCCGGTTTGGAGGATGCAATCAATTCCTCTGGTGCGCCGGTCATCGCCTCCCAGTGTACAGCGGTCACATGGGAGGAATCTGTCATACCACCATGATGAGTGGCGATGATCTCATACCTTCCGGCGAGGTCTTGCAGGATCCGCTGTCCCAGAAACCCAGTCGCTCCAGTGAGTAGGATCCGTTTCGGCGATGGTTGTCTGTCAGCTGCGTCAGTGGGTGTGTGCGCCTCGGTCATAGTACTGTTGGGTTTAGCATTGGGGGAGAGAGGGAGTCAATTGGGAGGCGGCTATGAAAGTGGGAAGAGAGGTGAGAAGTTGCGAATTCATTCGCTGAGTTCATTTTTTTGAATCGTGGAAAAAAACGGAAGGAGTGGAGTTTTTGGAAAGGGAGGACGGAAGCTGAGTGGTCTTCATCAGGGCTTGTCGCTGAGTCATCCATCCACAGTGTGGATCAATCCCCTCCTCTGTTTCCAGTTCTTCGACAGTTTCTAGGGTTCAACACAGTGCACTCTTCGGAACCTTCAGCACATGAAACGGGACCATGTTTCTCACACCACCAGGTGTGTCTGTTCAGTCATGGATGCTGTCTGGTTTTCGAGCGGCGTCAGTTTTCTTGCGAGTGATACATGGGTATGGAGGGTTGTTACCACCATATACCCCCAACCAAAAACAAATTGAGCAGCAACGGCCCAAAGTGGTGAGCCGTTCCGGCAGGCTTCATCTGTGGAGGGAAGCCACCATTCGGTGATTGCATAAGTCAGCCAACCGGCAAATGCATAAACCACCGCAAAGAAGATGGGAAGTGTCGCCGCGCGCCATAGAAGAAGCCCTTGAATGGTATAACGTTCGCGGATCCAACGATCCCAAGCAGTGGAGATCGTTACCAGGGCCATGATTACTGTTAAGAGACACACCGTGGAGAAAAACAAGAGCGCCACTTTGAGAATCACATTCACAGGGACAATGAACCAGATGGGAAGTGAGAGGATGAAGCAGATGGAAAGGACAACGAGTCCATCCATACGGGACATCCGGAATGACTCGGCTCCGGCATCTGAGGATGTCAGCCTGTCCAGAAGGTCTTGTTCGGTCTGGGTGATGAGGGTCCTCTTCAAACGTGCTCTCACCTCGTGCGCATTCCCCAAGAGCGCGAACGCGAGCGAACGGGCCTCTGTCTCGCTCTGCCCACTGGCTTTAAAACTCTCATAGGCGTGCCGCCATTGTTCCATGAAACGCGCGCGATAGATCTTCTGGTCTTCCTCGCGGAGATCCTTCACAGCTTTATCGATCCATAAAGAGAGGTCCATGGTCGTGGTCATAGTTCAACTCCATATATAGAGGTAAGTTAGCATCGGATGCCCTGAATGAAAACTATGATTTCAAGGTGGGAGAGCATCTCCGAGACTAAAAGGGATATTGTGATTGACGGTTCCGGGGGATCGCATTATCAGTATCTTCGATTCAGGTGAAATGAATCTTGGCTCTATGTGAAAAACCGCAATGATCTTCAGCGGATCTATAGAAAGAATAAAGAATATGACTAGCGATTCACTCCGGTTGTCTGAACTCTCAAAGGCAGTACGTGAATCTACGCTGAAACGGCTATTGCTTGTTCCCGGCGGAAAGGAGAACTGGCGGCCAACCGCTCAAACGCTGAGCTTCGCCGACCTTGCTCAGCACTTGATTGACACGGATGAATATCTTTTTAAGTTTCTTGCTCACCCTCAACAGACAGGGATCAAGGAAGTCCCTGCTACACCGAAAGACTATGAACGAGAGCATTTTTTGGATCTTGTGAACCAGCTCCGGCTCCTTGGAGAAAGACGGTGCGAGCTCATTGCTGGTCTTTCTGGCGCGGAGCTTGACACACCGGTAGCTGATGAGAGATTTGACGGTCTAGTCTCTCTGTGGTGGGTCATCGTCCGAGGAACCTTCGACCATGAAGCCCACCACCGGGGTCAGTTGGCGTTATACCTCAGGATGATGTGTTTATAACCAGGGAATGCCATTGACAATAGGGGGGACTTCCCACTCGAATACAGACCGTTGATTCAATTCGTCACTGCATCAGGGGTAACAATATGAAGGGGGCATCCGTCTGGATGCCCCCCTTGGTTCGATTCTACCTGCCATGCCCACCACCATGGCCACCGCCGCCCGGACCACCGCCACCACCCATATTGGGAGCACTACCCGTACTTGGGGCGCTCATGTGAGGGGCGCTCATTTGTGGAGAACTCATATGTGGGGCGCTCATCTGTGGAATATTCATGCGGGGAGCATCCATACGCATAGTGCTCCTACCCTGGTTGCTCATCTGCGGGACATTCATGCGGGGAGCATCCATACGCATAGTGCTCCTACCCTGGTTGCTCATCTGC
>CAYRBI010000148.1:5753-15746 GCA_964422415.1 uncultured bacterium
TCATCTGTGGGACATTCATGCGGGGAGTATCCATACGCATAGTGCCCATGCCTTGGTTGTTCATCTGTGGGAGATTCATGCGGGGAGTATCCATACGCATGCTGCCTATGCCCTGATTACCCATCTGTTGAGAATTCATATGTGGGGCATTCAGGGTGAAATCCGGCCTTGTCGTGGGTCCACTGGTTCCCGGTCCGAATCCAACTCCCGGCCTTGTCTTGGGGGCATCCAGTCCAGGGCGAGATATCAGTCCAGATCCAGGCCCACCAGGCCCACCAGGCCCACCAGGCCCACCAGGCCCACCAGGCCCAACTGGCCCACCAGGCCCAACTGGCCCAACTGGCCCAACTGGCCCACCTGGCCCGACTGGCCCGACTGGCCCGACTGGTCCACCGGGTCCACCGGGTCCACCGGGTCCACCAGGTCCGACTGGTCCACCGGGCCCAACTGGCCCACCAGGTCCACCGGGTCCAACTGGCCCACCAGGTCCGACTGGTCCAACTGGCCCACCGGGCCCACCGGGCCCACCGGGTCCAACTGGCCCACCGGGTCCACCGGGTCCACCGGGTCCAACTGGCCCACCGGGTCCGACTGGCCCACCGGGTCCACCCGGCCCACCCGGCCCGCCAGGTCCACCCGGTCCGCCGGGTCCGCCGGGTCCACCGGGCCCACCGGGCCCACCGGGTCCACCAGGTCCAACTGGCCCACCGGGCCCGCCGGGTCCACCAGGTCCGACTGGTCCACCGGGTCCACCGGGTCCCGGTCCGCCGGGTCCACCCGGTCCACCGTGCCCACCGGGTCCACCAGGTCCACCGTGCCCACCGGGTCCACCAGGTCCACCGTGCCCGCCATGTCCATGTCCGTGTGGCCTATGATGGTGATATCCCCATGGCCACCATGCATTGCCGAATGTGGAGTATCCCAGGCCGAAGCCCCAGTCGTTGTAGTAGGGATCATACCGGACATTGAATCCCCATGTGTAAGGACGGTAGCAATACAGTCCGCCATACCAGCCGGGATACACATATCCAGTCCCATAGACCATCGTGTCGCCAAACACATAGCTGCCATAATATCCCGGGGTGTAACCCATATAGACCCAGTCCGGAGTGACGTCATACACGCGTACATAACGGACATAGTAAATGGGGCAACTGGGAGGGATGGTGTAGATCGAGGCTGGAACCTCGGTACACACAGTCCAAGGCCCGGCCGGGCTCGGTCCCATATACCACACCCCTTGATAGCAGCAATAGTAGAAACCATTCCCGCCATTGATTACTGCATTAGGGGTGTTGACCGCATAAGTGAGCTCGTTTCCCTCAATCGGCTCAAAGCGGGGGTCGCCATCATAGTTAACAGTCAAGTCGGCATCAGTTCGTTTGACCTTGACGATATGTGGGATCGTCGATTCTTGGACCGCTTGCCGGGCCAAGGGAGTTCCCGGAACACTGGCGAGAACATGGGCTTTGGCAGAAGACTTGGGAATTGAGGCGAAATCGGGGGGAAGCTGATCACCGGGGAGGTAGTTCCAGTCTTCCACCTGGGGGGTGGAAATATACCAGCGTCCAGACAGAAGGACAAAGCAACGTTGGGTACCTTTCTCCATGAACACATCGCTGGTGGTGTTGGTGATATACAGCAGGTTAGTTTTAGGGATCTGGGCATACTGGGGTGGCCCATCGGTTTGAATGATCTCGGTCGGAACAGTGGCGACCAGGATTTTGGGAGGCACGGCCGGGGTGGCCTGGGTGTCTCCTTCGGTGGCCGTGCCGTTTTCGAACTCCTTGCGGGCCAACTCCTGCACGGGTTCGGAAGGTGCTGACACTGGTGCCCAGTCTCCCTTGAGGTCTTTGACGCTATACCAGACCGTCCCTGCTTTGAGGAAGTACAGTTCAACTTTGGGATCGAAGGCGATAAAGAAGGGGGAATTGGCTACTCGTGTCAGCCCCGTGTCTCCCACTGGACGCAGAACAGGTTCTCCATCGAGGGGGACCAGCGTTGTTGGAGACTCCACGAAGTAAATCTGCGGCGGGGCGGTCACCAACCCCTCAGTGGAGGGTGTGGTCTCCTCGGCTGCGGTCCTATTGGCGAGGATTTCGTCGAGGGGGATCTGGAGGTTCCACTTGAGCATTTCGGCATCCAAGGTGGCGGTCAGATCCCCGATCTTCTGCTGATAGGCAGCGGAGAACTTGGTTCTCGAAACCTTGAGATCCTCAAAGGTCACGAGGCGCGACTCTTTGTCGGTGACAGTACGGGCATTGAACCACACTGTACCGTAAAACAAGTCGACACTCTGGATCCTGCCGGGCCTCTCCGAGGATTCGACATGTTGGACCGAGATGGGCGAACGAGCGGTGAGGTGGACTCCATCATAGGCCTCATACTGGGGGGCAAAGATGACGTATTTGACTTCTTGAACAAGAATTGTTTGTGGCCATGTGGATTGCTCGCAGTAAGCAGAGACACTTATCAATGAGGATACCAACAGAACCATGTACAGATGGAATGATGTTCGAGGCATGTCAATCTCTCCTGTAAACTGAAGAAGGGAACGTAGATGATATGCGTGTCTGGCCGGGCTCGTTCCTACTCAGTGGGAATGCAGGCCGGGATGGTTCGCCCTATTTCTTCACTCGTAGTATACCATCACATGAAAGTGGGGAACCATCCTTGTGATAGCAATAGACGTATTGATCAAATCCAATATTCAAATTGTACGGTGAGTGCTTGCGGGCAAGGAGCCTCTCAACGGACTAGCAGCCTGTTGAATAACTCGTAGTTCTGTTCGCACCGTGGATTCCCGCCTTCGCGGGAAAGACAGAATAGGCGAAATCCCTTGATAATCGTCATTCCCGCGAAGGCGGGAATCCACGGTGACGCTCTTTTTCAACAGGCTGCGAGTGTCAGAGTGTCTGGTGTGACGTTGTGGCGGGGAAATGTGGTTGGAATGAAGGGATGAAAGAATGAGGGGGGCATCCGTTCGGATGCCCCCTCGCTTGGATTCAGGTATTATCTGTGTCTGCCGCCACCGCCACCTCCGAAGCCACCCCGTCCGGCCTCGAAGGATCTTTGTTCACCACGCATCCTCGCGCCCATCTCACGATCAAGACCCGCGCCGGGCATGACTGCTCCCTGGGGAGTCTGGAACATAGGTGAGCCGGGTTGGGCTGCCGCGCCACCGGGTATAGAGGGACTGCCAGGTGTGAGGCCTTTCCAACCCTGGTCGGTCCTCTGGAACACATTTCCATTCTTGTCAGCCATGACACCATTTCCACCGCCAAAAGAAGGTTGGAATGCTGGCGCAGGAGATGCGGCGGGATTTCCACCAAACAAGCCGCCCCCCTGGGCGGGTTTAAAAGCTCCGGAATTGGTGGGGAATGCAGGCCGGGGTTGGGGCATTGGAAAACCACCCCCTCCTGGTCCTGACATTGGAGCTGGCCCCGGTCCAGGTGCCGGTTTGGGTTCAGGTCCCGGTACCGGAGCTGGTCTTGGTCCCGGTCCGGGTACAGGTTGAGGTCCTGGTCCTGGGATCGGAGCTGGCCCTGGGCCAGGCATTGGGCGTGGTCCTGGTCCCGGTAGTGGAGGTACGCCCAGTTCAGGCATACCCACCGAGATGTTGGCGTAGATGTTGTGATACGAAAAACCAATTTCTCCATGTGGTGGCGGGGGGACTCCCGGGGGAGGTAGATGATGAAAGCCACCCGGCCCCCACCAAGAGGAGACGCCGATGACCGGTGGTCCACCCACTCCCACCGCAAACCATCCATCATCGAAATCCGTTCCGCCAACGCCGAACCACCCGCCACCTGTTGTGGCAAAGCCCAGACCGAAGCCCCAGCTACAGCTGAAGGGATCATAACGGACATTGAAGCCCCAGGTGGCCGGGTGGTAACAGTACATAGCGGGGCCATACCAGCCGTGATAGACATAACCAGTGCCATAGACCACCGTACCGCCATGCACAAAACAGCCGGTGTAACCGGGCGTGTATCCCACGTAAACCAGGTCTGGAGTCACATCGTAAATCCGTACATAACGGACATTGTAAATGGGGCAGCTGGGCGGAATCGTATAGATAGGTGGCGGAACTGCAGCGCAGACAGCCCAAGGCCCCATAGGGCTTGGGCCGATAAACCAGACCGCATTATAACAGCAGAAATATCCACCCCCGGTATTGATCACTGCATAGGGGGTGTTCACCGCATAGCTCATGCTGGTGCCCTCAATGGGCTCGAAACGTGGATCGCCATCATATTGAACCGTCAGATGCGCATCGGTCCGCTTGACCTTGGTGATTTGCGGAATCTCGGTATCCAATACGGCTTCACGAGCGAGTGAGGTGCCCGGAACACTCGCGAGTACATTGGCCTTGGCGGAATCCTCGGGAATCTTGGCGAAGTCTGGGGGAAGCCGGTCAGCGGGGAGATAGCTCCAGGATTCTGAACCAGGCCCGGAAACGAACCAGCGTCCCGCAAGAAGCACAAAGCAGCGTTGGGTCCCGCTTTCCATGAACACATCGCTGGCGGTGTTGGTGATATAGAGCAGGTTAGTTCCGGTAATGGGAGCGTATTGGGGCTCCCCGGCGGTCTGGACGACCTCGGTGGGAACGGTAGCCAGAATGATCCTTGGGACCACATCGGAGGTGGTTTGAGAGTTTCCTTCGGTGGTGGTCCCACTTTCGAATTCATTACGGGCCAGCTGCATCACTGGTTCGGGGGGGGCTGGAGTAGGCTGCCAGTCACCCTTGAGGTCATGCGCGGCGTACCAGGTGGGGCCGCCCTTGAGGAAATAGGTCCCCGAAGCAGGCTCAAAGGCAATGAAGAAGGGAGTATTCACCACCCGCATCAGACCTGCATCTCCGGCCTGGCGGAGGACTGGATCTCCATCGAGAGAGACTAACACCACTGGGTATTCGACAAAGTAAATTTGGGGCGGATTGGTGGCCAATCCCTCCGCGGAGGCGGTGGATTCCTTCACCAACGACAGCATCGCCAGTAGTTTGTCGAGGGAGATTTGCAGACGCCATTTGGGCATCTCTGTTTCCAGGGTATTGGTGAGCTTCTCGACCCTCTTGGGAGTAGCATCCGGGAACTTGGCGCCAGACACCTTGAGGTCCTCGAAGGTCACCAGGCGTGCCTCTTTATCGGTATAGACACGTGCATCGAGCCAGACTGTGCCGAAGACCGGCTCATCCTTCCCAGTGGGAAGAATCGCGATGGCCGACCGGGCAGTCAGACGGGTTCCATCGAAGGTCTCGATCTGGGGTTGATACAAAGTGAACTTAGCCTCGGGGATTTGGATTTCACGTGGCCAATTGGATTCCTGTGCCCTGACCGGTGCGCATACGGACAGAGACAACAGGACCGCCATGCACAAACGCAACGGCAATCGGGTGCGGTACATTGCAACTTCTCCTGTGGTTCAAAGATGGAAGAGTGGAGATTCAATTGTCTGGTCTAGCTTCTCTCCACTCAATGAGAAGGCAAGCTGGATTTACCCCTCCTGGATACAGATACACCTCCCTCGTGTTTTCCTCTGTTCTGGGAAGCATATCATTCTGTCAAGGCGGGTAACCAGCCCTCCAGCAGAGATAGACGCACCCCCCGGTGGGTGTATTCAAACCGTCGGGGGGAAGTCTGTTCAAGCACCTCATCCCGACCAGAGACCCCCCCCACCCCCACCCTCCCCCGCCAGGGTGGAGGGGGTTGTTTGGAGTTCACACTTGAGTGTGCTTTCACTTCCTCCCCCCTGGTGGGGGAGGGTAGGGTGGGGGGGAAAACGTGACGTCAAGGGTTCTTTTGGTCCATATGGAAGGCTTCGGTGAGCATAACCAGTCCGCCTGGCTCATCCGGTTTGATATCGAACATATGGTACACCTTGGTGCCCCAGGCCTTCTGGTTGGGGCTGCCCTCGACAGCCTTCTTATAGGCTTCGAAATCATCGCACTCCAGGAAGGCGAACAGGGTTCCATCCTCGGCCAGGTAGATGGCGTAGTTATTGACACCCAGTTTACGGTACTCCTCCATGAGCGCACGATCCACATTTTCATGGAGTTTGAGGTATTCATCCCGGAACTCGGGTTTGATCTTCATGGTGAATCCAACGCGGGACATGGACACTCCTCCCAGGCAAGACAATAGGATACCCCGCACAGTACTTGTGCAGAGAGGGTAAAGCTACCGTGAAGCTCTATCGGGCGTAAAGAGTGTCCGCCCCTGTAAGTTGTTCATGCTTCAGCATGTCCTCGTAAGTTATTCATGCTTCAGCATGTTGGCCTCGTATACAATTCAATCTTGAGATAACCCCTCATGCTAAAGCATGAACAACATACAGGATACGAACACTATCTGAGGGAAAAACTGGGGGCAAAAAAGAGTCGGTCCCGGTCCTTGGCAGGAGCCAAGAGCCGGGACCGCCGTTGTGACAGGACGAAGCTTTATGCCTCGTCAGACTTATCGATCTTCTTTTTCTCGTCGTTGTCTTCATTCATGGCGCTCAGGCCCTTTTTGAATTCGCGAATGCCAGTTCCCAGAGACTTGCCGAGTTCTGGAATGCGGGAGGCGCCGAAGAGGATTACCATCACAAGAAGGATGATCAGGATTTCTGTATGGTTGATACCAAACATGGGCGTGTTGACTCAACTCCTTTGGTTAAGGGTGGACGGAATCAACCTCTTGTGAAGGTGGATCAAGTCCTTCGCTCTAATGGTAATCCTTGTGGGGGAAGGTTTGCAATCCTTTACTGGAACGGTTACCGTTAGCGACAATTCAACGTTAAAAACCGTGTGGAAGCCTGTTCTCCACGATTGTCTTATTAGGTGACCCCCAGACCTCAGAGGAAAACCGGACGATGTCTCCCTTCACAGCCCGTAGTGTGACCATTCTCCTAATGTTTCTGATTCTTACTGTCACATTCTCCGCCAAAGCGGGAGACAACCAGGAGATTTGGCCCTTCCAGGATGGTTCATTGGTCATTACACAAACCAGCGGGGGGGCTGTGTTTTCCTTCCCATATGTCCCTTTTTTGGGGATGTCTCCCGCCTGGACTCCGGCATACCCACGTGAATATCAACAAGGTGTGGAGCCAGTTCTCCCACTCCCAGGACTGGCAGGGAAGCTGACTTTTCATGTCCTCGCAGGAACTGAATCAGGCCCTTTGCAGGTCCTTTCCAGAACCCCCTATTCGGCGGATACCACCATCCGGAATGGAAGTTCGGAGCTCCATCTCTCGTGGGTCTGCCCACTGGGACAACCAGGAGTGGTTTTTGAGTGTGCCAATTCCCAACAGAGAGAGGCTACGTTGGAGATTGGTCTGAACTGTTTTCCTGAGAGAACCCTTTGGGCTACCCCTGCGAAGAAGATGAAACATAATTGGGGGAATTCTCAATGGGAGTGGAAAGCTGGAGAACGGTACCTACTTCACCTATATAGTATACCGGTCGATGCCACCCACTCTCCCAACACTGCGTTTTGGATCGGAGAAATCTCTCCCGAGTGGAAAGGGCCTACCCTCACATACCTACCAAATGACCCACAACACCTTCGCCTTATCATTCCTCTCCACCCAGGCCAGTCAATCCGCTTTGGTTTCGAACATGCGGACAATCTAGGAGAGTTGATGGAGCAGCTCGCTGTTCGCCGGAAGGCACCCATCGCGCTCAGTAAACTGAGCGGTGAATGGAATACCTGGCTGGCGGACTCATATGCTCGTATGAAAACGAAGACTGGCTCCGATCCAGCCCAGATCCCGACGGATAAAAAGAGAATCCTCGACAACAACCTTCAGACCACCCGCCAGCTCTTCCTCTCCAATGGCGCGGTGTTAACCAGACCGATGACTCCGGATTCCTATCCGGTTTCGATTTCGGAACAGGGGGTGGCTTTGAATCATTGGCGTAGTCTTGGATTGGAGTTCCCTTTCCAGCACGAGCAGGCTGAACTTGCACGATTTAACCGTGTCCACCAGCGTTCGATCAGTATCCCGGTCTTCCGTAAGGGCGGTGCGATGGAGACTCTCAGTCAGGGACGGATTGTTATGGCAGCGCCTGATTCAAGCTCACCACCCGATAAAGCCTCCTTTGACACAGTTCTTGGGTATGTCATTTCAGGCGGTCACCTGACACTAGTGGATGGAGTTGAGGGTTTTCGAGGTAAGGAGGGCTGGTGGAAAGAGGCCGGGGCGTCAGACTTGGTGGATTATGCGATCCGGATGCTGGGTGTGCCGGTTAATCCCGCCTCGCGCCGTACTTTAGATGAGGAAGGGTTGGCTCCCAATGTCAACACTTTCCTGGCGGGATTACCACCAATCACGCAAGGAACCTCCACCTCTTCCCAGACTATCTCCGTCCAGCCCCCCAAGGCGGGAGGCTATATTCTCCTTTGTCCCTCTACCAAGGAGGAGACAGCAGGGCTCCGGATCCTTTCTGGACGGATCGGCGGAGAGGTCTTTCAACCCTTCACCACCGGAGAGGATCGTTTCCTGGCGGGAGGCTATGCTCCTCGAGCCATGCGGGATGAGTTTGGGCAGATCGTGGGTTGCGAGCTGCTGGGCGAAGCTTTCCGGGCCTACCAGATTCCCGCCTCCGCCACCGGAGCCCTGGAATTTACCCTTACTGGCGCTTGGACCGTGGCTTGGAGTGAGTTCCTCCCGGCCACTCAGGTGATGCTGCGCAAGAAGGCTTTCCAAGCCTGGTACAAACATGAACTCATGCAAGTCCCTATCTCAAGGCTGTGCCACCCCGTGGTCTATGATGGAACTTACACATGCCGGGTATTCGATGTGTCTGGTACCGAGTCGAGTCCCATCCTCTATGCCAAGGTGGGACATGGCTCTTTTGTTTGGCTGGGGTTACCCCGGGATTATCTCTTGCTGGGTAGTGATACCGGCAGTGACCTCCAGAATTCTTTGAGAAACGATCCGACCTATGACCTGGTCCGGCTCACCTTCGCTTTCCATGACCCCAAACGCGCGGGAGCCGAACGCTCCAGCCGGGCACCTCTTTCCGGGTGGGGAGAGGGATGGAGCCAATCTTTGGTGGGGGTCCCAGATGCCTTCCATGCGTATTTTGCCTGGAGGCCGATTGAAGTTGCTGGTTTGGCTACGCAGGAGATGAATGGCTGGGTGGAAGATACTTTCACAAACACCCTGGAATATCCCCAATCGGAGGGACAGACCGTGCTCAATCATGCCCTCATTACCCGTGAGATTGGGGATGACCGGAGGATTCTCGAGCTTCCGGATAATGCTTTCAGATATGCGGTCTATAAGGGCCTGGAGCGGACCTCTAGGGTGAAGGGAAGGGTCTGGATGCAGGATGATTCTCGTAATAAGGCCGAGGAAATCGTCAAGGATCTACCCGTGTTATTGGAGGGATTTGGGGAGAATGCGGTCTTTGCCCGGGCGATTGTGGATGGGTCGCCCCAGGCAGCCATTCCATCCGCAGCCCTGCTACCGCGCGCGGCTTGGGCAGCCACCGAAATCAATCCCGCGGATTTTCCCGGAGGGGCTACCGGGCAGGCTCACTTGTTGAACACGCTCGCAAATGACCCCGCAGCATTGGACAATCCGCATGCCATGGCGGTTCTCGCATCCCGTGATGAAAAGCACCGCGCGCAATTTCTTGGGCAGCTTCTGGAACACAATACCGAACCGGTTCTCGGTCTGATTGGAAGTGATGGCAAGCGTTTCGATCTAGCCACCGCAGTTCCCGCCCTGCGGGCAATAGTGCTTAGCGGGAGGAAATAGCAGTGATGGAAGGAGAAAGGCTTCTCATTCCAGCGCAATAATTGTCGATGAACATACATTCAAAACCGCTGGCGAATATAGGTTTTTAATCGCTGGTGCGAGAATCCTTTCTCGCGCCCTGAGTGCGAAGAGGTGGAACGAGAGGGGATTCTCATTCCAACGCTGTTCTACTGCAGCTGGTGAAGAACTCGACCCCCCCCCACCCTCCCCCCTTGCGGGGGCGGGTGGGGGGGGGTATTCAATTAA
>CAYRBI010000149.1:0-15618 GCA_964422415.1 uncultured bacterium
AGGAAGTGCCGCCGTGATATCTCTGCTTCTTGCATGTGAAAGCCTCCCATACGAAAGATTGGACAACAATTTACAATCCACTCATACCATACTATGCAAAACCGCCTCACCGGAGAATGGAGTATCTAATAGACAGAGCTACCTGTTGTAAAAAGAGCATAACCGTGGATTCCCGCTTCCGCGGGAATGACGGAACAGGTGAGATCCCTCCAAATTGTCATTCCCGCGAAAGCGGGAATCCACGGTGCCACCAAAACTTCGAGTTTTTCTACAAGCTGATAGGGTAAGCGGAGTGAGAACAACAAGCATCCCTAAGATAAATAACGATATACAGGATCGACAAATAATACTAAAATCATACGATGTTTTTGGATTAACAGTTTGGAGCATATTAAATGCCTCATTCAGTTCTCCTTCTCTGTGATGAACCTCTGTGGGCTCGATCGGCAAAGGAAATTCTTGAGTCGAGGGGATTCTCTGTTTCCGCGCCCCTTCTGACCAAATCTCACCCGTTAGATGTTCTCCGCTCAGAAAATTGGGAAGTCTGTCTGCTCTCCATCTGTCAGAGACACTGGAATGGAATCGAGATCCTAAAGGTTGCCAGGATTGAATTTCCTTCCCGTAGAATTCTTTACTTCTACTCCGATGCCGATCCCATGGAGGGGACAGTGGCGCTGGGGATGGGAGCCAATGACACTCTCTCCAAATGCCTGCCTGAGGCAGATCTCCTGGCTCTTTTTTCCCATGCTGGTGAAACCGCCAGTGACTCTACCGCCCTTACCCCCGGCGGGGATCGCACAGTTAACAAACAGCCTTTCCTTCATGGGAGGTCTTATCTCTCAATGCGTGAAAAACAGATTCTGGGCTTGATCTCTCAAGGTATGACCTACCGCGATATTGCCAGTCTGACCAATCTCAGCCTTTCAACCGTCAACACCTACCGGCGGCGACTCATTGAGAAAATGGGAGTCAGGAATGGACGTGAACTGCTCATATATGCCATGAAATCAGATGGACTGGAAGGGGAATAACACAGATAAATTCAAAGTATTTGAAAATATCGTTTTTTGTGTGACATTCGAGTCTGCCTTTTGGTGATATCATATCTGATATTTTATGGAGCTTTATTTGGTGTTTTCTTGATGGTGGGTGTTGGTCACAAGAGTGTTCTAGCATTCGTGAGTTTTTTCCATTTTCATCGGCTCAAACCCCATCAAGAATGACTGAAAAAGCATCCAAATCTTTAGTGAAATGTAGTTTGTTATTCTTTGGAAGGGAACTTTTCTCAAGGGTTACGTGTTTCGTAATATATATAGTAACGGCATACTATTTATGTTGATACAGTTGGTTCATGGGTATGACCCATAGTATTTGTTTAGTTGTATTTTCGGATATGAGCGATGATGAAAAAAATCAGAATAGGAGTAGGATAAATGGGGATTCCAGTGTTTCTGTCATGGTCAGGTGATGTTAGCAGTTTTGTGGCTGACAATTTTCTTGACAAACTCAAACAACTCTTTGCCAATGATGTAAAACTTTTCAAATCAAATAAATCTATCTCCCCAGGTTCTGTTGGATTTGACAAAATTCGGGATGCAATGCGGGACGCAAATCACTCCCTTCTTTTTATAACACGTGAAAACAGAGGTAATGAATGGATCCCTTTTGAAGCTGGGGCAATCTCAAAGCTTCCCAGCTCCTCAATGGTGACACCCATCCTGATAGGATTCCCTCATAATGAGTTGACGCCACCTCTCTCACTCTTTCAAACAGTGCCAATCACTGAGGTAGATAGCATAATCAATGTGTTCAAAAGTATCTGCAAGGATGCTACTGGAGGAACAAGAGAATTGAATGATGATGATCTGTCTAAACTCAATGAATGGCTAAATAAATTGAATGATGAAATCACAAAACGACTATCGGATACGGTGGAAAATAATATTAATTGGCGCCATACAACTATATGCCGAGTGTCGAATAATACGAACACTTCCCCATTCCAGGCAACTGATGCTCTACGCATAGCAAAAAGACGAGTCGTCTTCGTAGGGCAGAACCTTTACACCCTTGCAACAAATACAGTTTTTTGGAATGAGGTCAAAGATTTCCTTCTGAAAAAAGGAAAATACAATAATGGAGATGATGTTTCAGTGTCAGAGCGCTTGGTAGATATCCTTTTCTTGGCTTCAGATGGTGCCCCGCAGGTGAAGACTCTCGTTAAGGCATGGGCATACACAGTTTCCGAGAATCCCAAAGGGTTTCGAGATAACTTATCTGCTTCGATTATACAATGGAAGGCATACAAAGATGAAGCAAAAAAGGGGGGGTATGATGGTAGGTTTCGTATACGACTTGCGACCACCTTTATCCCGTTGTCACAGACCTTCATTGATCCAGGCGTAAATGACGATGATGGGAAACTTTTCCTTCGTCCGTTTTACCGAGGGCCAGAGTCAGAAAAACGACCGGTTATACTTCTGACAAAGAAGTGTAATCGAGATGCATATCAGTCCTATTGGGACACACATAGCCACTTGTGGGATAATGAAAATGATACGTGCGCACTATAATATAAACAGATTTACTTTTGATTGGATTTGATATTGCAAGTGGTGCAACATTCTGTCTTTCCTTTTTGACCCACACCACCTATGTCCTGTTTGTTAGGACAGGGGAAACCAATTTACAGAAAGAATGCTGCACCAACAGAACTGAAAAAGAAGTTCGTCCGAAAATCATATTTTGTGTGACAAGAGAGTACACCTTTTTGTGGTATAAAATATCGAATTATTGCAAGGCAATGCTTGTCTGATTTGCTGGTGGTTGGGTAGGTCGCAGATTTATACCATCTCTTGAGAATTTCTCCTTTCTGTTGGTCTATCCCACATCCGAGTGCAAGGAAAGAGCATCTTATTTTTATGGAGGAACCATTATGAAGTTTACGGGCTTCGGGAGGTTTTCTCTCGTTTTGTCCATCGTGTTCTTGTCGAGTCTCCCAGCCTGTGGGGAAGGAGAGGGCTTGTGGAGCAAATGCCGGTCGGGCTTCGGGTGGTTCAAAGGGCTCTTTGTCAGGGCCTCGGAGGAGGAGACCCTTGGTCCCCGTGCCGCCGCCCATTACGCGCCCACACGCTGGGGACAAGAACTCAGCTGTACCCAACCCGAAGTGGAACGGCAGATACGCAAGGTTGATTTCCTTTTATATTCGGACTTCCGTGACAGCATCAGAGAGGCAGACAACCCGGAACATGCGGACGGTTCTCGTACCGAACGCTTTGGAGTGCCGGGACCTCCTCCAGGGCCTTGACCGGTTATGTGTCTGAGATGGCTTGTGAAAGACTGCGATGAAGGGGTGGATGATGGAAGTAGAACAAAGGAAAAGGTCCCGTCGGCTCGTTTGTGAGCTCTACGGGCTTGCACGGTTTGTTTTAAGTTGCTCCCTCCTTACGGCTTTGGTCTTTGTGCCTGGAGAGGTCCTTGCTGGAGACGGAACAGCAGGTGGTGAAGATCAAGGTATACAATCTGAAGAGATACCCATCCTTGAAGGAATTGACCAGGCGCCTGCATCTGCCTGGCCGGTTGAATCCGGCGAAGGTCCGGGTACAGCTTCTGCATCTACCCTTGGCCAAGTGAGCAGTATTCCTTCCCCCGCTTGGCCGGTGGCGCTGGATGGAGACAAACAGAAAGTTTCCATATCCCCAGCAGTGAGTGCAGTTCCCCCGGCGAAGGATAAAACAACACCATCTCCCTGGCCGAATCTTGGAGAACCGCCTCTCCTAGTGGCCTCGAATCCCTCCGCTCCCACTTTGGAAAAGGTGGCCATGGAAGCTCCCCAACAGGCCCCGGTAGAGACACAGCAGATTGCAGCCCTGAAACCAGAAGAGCTCCCCGAGGAGATTCCTCCTGAACCACCTGCCGCTAAACAAAACCTCGACCTGGCCAAGGTGGTGCAGTTGTTGGGTGAGCAGAACAAACTGGATCCAGCCTCCCTCTCCGTTCAGGAGTTTCCGACCTTCGCGGTCATCTCGCATGTTCCCTCCAACCGCAATTGGGTCATCGCGCGGTCTGGCAAGGATGAGGGTTGGCTTCTGGCTTCAACCACGAAGGAGGAGATTCCCACCCCCGGTTCGGATGTGTGTGTGATTGAAGTCAACCAAGGTCAGGTGACTAACCAGCCAAAACTCTTGAGTGAACTGGATGCTCCTGATCAACCCCTCATCGCCCAAGGAGCAGCGGGTGGAACCACCGCCACACCCTCAACCGCTGGAGCACCCAAAGCGATTGCCTCTGCTCCTAACCAAGAGCCCATTGTGGGTCCCCCGATAACTGTGAGTGGCTTCCTGCAGTTCGGCACCTCCTATCACACAAACATTTACCGTGCGGATGAGGACATTGATTATGACTTGGTGAGGCATAATGATGAGATGGCTGAGAAAGCCGATGTGATCTTCCAACCCGCCATTGGATTGCGGCTCGATCTTGACCCACGTCTAGCGGAGAACACCTATTTCGAATACATCGGATATGCCGACTTTTACAACCAGATGTCGGGCGAAAACCGTTGGCGGCATTCTCTCGAGTTCAATACACGTGGTGAATCAGGCGAGCTGCTGGATCTGTGGTGGCGTGGCGGGATCATCTTCCATGACCAACTCAGCCAGGATGAAGCAGAATATTATACCCAGGATTTCATCGAGTACTGGATCAACCCGGGTCTTGACTTCTTCCTCACCGAAAAGGACACCTTCACCCTGAGCACCCCGGTTTTCTACCGGGATGTTGCCGATGATAGTCTCCCCAACAAGAGCTTGGGCTTAGGGCCAGATCCCTCCGATCCCTACAACGATCCGGTTCAAGGGGGTATCTGCCCCAAGACCGATATCGAACGTTATGCCGATCATGTTGGCTTCGGAGTGGATGGCACTTGGCGGAGACGTTTCAGCGAGTGCTTGGAAACCCGCCTGAGAGTGGGTTACCTGCGCCGCCAGTATGACCGTCCCGCCTTGGATGAATACGGCGCCATCTATGGGTGTGACACCACCACTCAGACCAAGGGGATTTATGACGACCGTCAGGATGATGAGCTCGAGACCTCGCTGGGCTTCACCTATGCCATGAATGAATGCACCGGGTTGGGTGTGGCCTACCGTTTCCGTATAAACAGTTCCAATGGTCCCTATTATGACTACAACGAACATGGGATGCGGGTCGTGGCTAACCATACCATCTTCCATGGGCAGTGGTGTGAAGCCAATCTGCGTCTCGTCGGCGATGTGGCTTGGCGTAATTGGGACTCCCGCCGCGCGGACAATATGACAGTCACTCCTTTGCCAGCCACTTCCGGACCGGATGGACTGCTGACGCCCGGCTACGATGAGGATTTACGCGAAGACATTTACTACTGTGCCCGCCTGGGATTCGACCGGGAGTTTGGTCCTTACACAGTCGGGACATTCTACCAGTTTGAAACCAATGACTCCAATGACGGATCGGGTTCCTATAAAGATCACGGCGTAGGTGGGTTTGTGAGGATGGATTATTGATGGTTGAGTAATTGAGGGTCCGAAAGGGCCTCTACACTATATGAGGAGAAGATGAAACATGTGGATGTATTCTGATGTCTTTCAGAAGGTAAGTGGACATGGTTCACGAATCCTTATCTCAATTACTATCCTTTTGGCTGGGATGCTGGTTGCTTTGAGTGGGGGGTATGCCCAGGGGAGCACCTCACAGCTAACGGATTATGAGATCATCCTCCGGAATATTCCGATCCTCGAGAGAATGACCGCGGGGAAAGATGGCGCCGGAATGGTGGCTATTGACGACATGCTGATGACTGTCGATCAGGCATGGAGCATGTTCTGTCTGGGAGCGAGAACAAAAGATGAGATCCCGGAAGCGATTGCGGCGGCACAAGCTAATCAGAAAGCCGGGATTCGGAGCACCACAACCCCATGGACCGGCGCGGTGGTTCAATATGCTTTCGGTTCTGGTTTTGATGGCGCTGGCAATGCGGCGAGAAGAACTACATTCGTGCAAGCCACCCAGATGTGGGCTGCGTCGGGGGTAACATTTGTAGATATAACCAGTGCACCCAGTGGTAATTACATGAATGTAGTAGCGGTCAGTCCTCCCAATCCATCCTCATCCACTGTGGGAATGGGGGGTGGCGGCGCGCAAACCTACAACATCAGTACGGATCAGATGACGATTGACACCATGGCGCATGAACTCGGCCATGGGTTAGGACTAAGTCATCCTCATCAACGCTGGGACCGGGACACCTACGTCACGTTTTCAGCCCCCCCCAATCCAAATGATGTAACCAGTTTAGCTTTGGTGACTCCTGAATCTGCATGGAATGCATGCTCCGGCGAATATAATGTCTGCGACATCATGCACTACTCCTGCTGTGCCATGGCCTGGGATGACGATGCCCCTCCCCCGCCCGGATCCTCCACTCCGGGAGACTGGGTGGCCTATACCATGTCAGCCAATGATGGGACGCCCTCCAATCTGATTGGAATGGGAGACCTGATCGGTTCCGCCGATGCTGCCCGTGGCCGGCCAACCCCCGAGGAAATCAACGCTGTGCGGTGTTTTTATGCCCTCTCCGCGGCACCCACCATCACTGTCGACTCTCCCACGGATTTTGTGGTCTGCAGTGCCATTACAGATGTCGAACTGGAGGGATTTGCGGGAACCACTGGAGAGGGTGGTATTGCCAGCGTCCAATTCACCAATGATGGTTTGAATTGGTTCACGGTGGGTGTGACTCTCGCGACACCCAACCTATCGCTCACGCATTATGTCATCAACCTGGGACCTCCGGGAAATACAGCTTTGCCTAATACAAATGGCCCGAACATCATTGGTGTTCGTGCCGTAAGTTCGAGTGGAAGTGTCTCTTCCCCGGTATTTGTGACGATCAATGTCTCCTTGGAGGCCCCCTCAGTCACGATTGAAGAGGAAGATCCCATCACACTGTATGATGATGATGCGATGATTGCGAAGGAGATTCATGGCAACGCGGGCAGTTGCATGGAGGATCCCATCACATTGATTGAATATCAGATCAATGCTTTCGGTTTCACGTCGGCCAATGTGGAGGCCGCGCCATTGCCTTCCGAGGATGTGACCTATGTGGTCAAGATCCCGGAGCGGATCTGGTCTCCCGGTGATGTGATCACGGTCCGCGCCACCACGAGGGATGGTGTTACCGCCGAACAGATGCGCACAATCGTGATCATCGACATTGACCCCACTGTCACCATCGAAGCTCCAGAGCCTATCGAACTCTGTGACCAGGACAGCCCGATTGCAGTGGAGATTCATGGCAATGCGGGGAGTAGTCCCACCGATCCCATCAGTACAGTTTCCTACCGGATCAATGCCTTTGGTTTTTCCGCCACCAATGTCGAGACCGCTCCCTTACCAGCTCAAGATGTCAATTATGTGGTCAGGATTCCAGCACGGTTATGGACGAGTGGTGACGTAATTACCGTGCAGGCGGTCACTCTGCAAGGTCAAACGGTTACTCAGTCACGCACGATCCTGGTGACCGACATTGATCCCGCGGTCACCATTGAATCCCCCTCTCCTCTTGATGTTGCCGCGACCGAGGCGGATGTCGAGCTGCAAGGCTTTGCTTCCAACTGTGTGTCGGATCCCATTGCCGTGGTGGAATGGCAAGTCGCGGGAGCAGCCACATGGAATAATGCCACCATGCTGGCCAGCAGTAATGATGATTTCGTGAGCTGGGTGGTGCGTCTCGGAGCGCCGACTCTCACGGGTGGAACTGTCAATGCCAACTTGCCGGGTAATCCCACCACAATCAACCTGAGGGCTTTCACCGATTATGGTCTCTACTCGGAGGTGGTCAGCACCACAATCCGCTGGCCGGAGATTGCCATTACAGATCCCAACATGACTCTCAGTGGGCCTGTGGGGAGTGGTTTGGGGGTGGTCAAGGAGATCGAGGGATACTTCACCGTGGAAAATATTGGGACTGTTCCCACAGGACAGATCAACACCAACCTTATTGCCGACCTGTTGGCGTCCTATGTCTCTGGAGGTGGGGTGACGACGATTTATTTCGATAACGAGAATGTTGTGATTACTCCAGAGGAGTTTCATCTTGATCCAGCTCAGACCCAATCGGTGTCCATCGAGATGGTGGTTCCAGTCAACACCTCCATTGGCCCGGATGGCGTGGTATTCAACGTGGCTCCGGGGAACGGATTGGATTATTCTGGAGTCGTCAGAGTCCAAGGAGACAGTGTCAATACTCTGAATCAGGATCTCGTGGTGAGGGTCGAACCCTACCGTGATAAAGACCTTTTCCGTCGTGGTTTTACGGGGTTCTGTGAGGATTGTGCCGATGCTTGGCAGATTTTCTCCTTCCCCTTGGTTGGGGTCGATAATCCCATCTCCCCAACCCTGCTGGGTTCCACCCTGCGCAACCAGTTGGAGGATGACTTCGGCCTGGTCAATGAGGGACCCGCGCCATTCCAAGCGATTCGTTGGGACCCGGCGCGTCGAGACAATCTTTCATTCTACCGGTATAACCCACCCCGGGAGCTTCTCGAACCCAATCCACAATCCCATGGCTTTGCTCCGAATATCCTTCCGGGCGAAGGTTTCTCACTGGTTCGCCGGACCCGGGGAGATATCACTCTGGATGGCTACTTCGTGGATCATGCCCCAGGCTTGCCACAGGACGGCTATCCGTTGGTGCGCTTCCCCAATTGGGACCGTGTGGATGACTACCGTGGTTCGTGGGATCCCACTTTTCCACCACCAGTCACACCAATCCCCGCGGCACCGGCTCCTTTTACTACCGCGACTCATCTGATGGTCGGAAATCCGTTTGCGTTTCCCATCGACATCTATAAACAGGGTGTGTATGACGGCTCCACAGTGGTCGCGCAAATGAATGTTTTGGGGTACGGAGATCTGGTTCGGGATGTCCGCCATTATAATCGTTGGGTTGGCCAGCTTTTCTTGGAGATTCAGAATGCTCTCAGCATTCCCGAATCGTTCTCTCCTTGGAATGGAACCCTTCAACCCACACAAGGCTGCTGGGTCACCTTTGGAACCGAGGCCACCCTCGCGTACGGGATCCGGTTTAATGATCCCCCCATCGTGAGTGATGACACTGCTTGGCCCCAGATGATCGACTTCACCTCCAGCAAGAAGAAGAGCAAGAGTGGTGTCGAACTCCCCGCCGATTTCCGGGATCTGAATGAAAAAGCGGTTGTGCTGGGTTGGGGATATCGTCTCACCGCCATCAATACAGAGGGGCTTTACCGCACCGTGATCGTGGGGGCTTTCCCCGGTGCGCAGGCGGGATATGACATCGCCGATGTGGAATCCACCTTCTCCGATGAGACCCGCCCCGATGACATGGACTTCGACTTTGTGATCAGCCATCCAGATTGGGGGAACAATGGATTATTCCTGCGTGATCTGACCAATCCGGATTCTATCTTCGCTGGTGTCAGCATACCCATCCAGCTTCTCTCAACTGTGAAGGATGATATTACGCTAGTTTCGGAGACAATCGGCACGCCACCTGCTCGTCTTGTGGCCACGCTTACCGGTGCGGATGGAGATACCTCGGTGGATCTCACCTCTTCGGCTGGATCTTTGAGTGTCTCCAGTGGTACTACTGGATTTACCATTACCTTGAAGGCGTGGGAGACGGCCGATATTAACCAGGATGATTCTATCGATAGTCTCGATCTCTTCGGTTTCTCAAGAGAATACGAGAAATTAGAGAAAAGTAATCCGGCTGACTTGAACAACAACAATAAAGTCGAAGCCAAGGATCTCATTGAACTCCTGAATGGTATGAAGTAGCCCTATATTCTTGCATGTGAATGCCTCTGCTCCTCGGATGAGAGAGACCGGGAGGAGGAGACCGGAGGACGTCTTACAACCTGTGAAAAGGGGTGGGAGCCGTGGATTCCCGCGAAGGCGGGAATCCACGGTGATCCCGTTCTATAACCCTTCGTACTCCCCTCTCGATGGCTAGTTGGAAAGGATTCCTGCTTGAATGAGGGCCCGATAGCCCCCTTGGCGGGGATGGGGAGACACATCGAAACCCATTGATCCGGCTAGACAATGCGATCCTTGATTTCCATGGAGAGTTCACGTGAATGTGGCGGAAGAGCAGGCAGGGTTCCAATCCCATGCAGAACTCGATAACCTTCAGGTATATGTGTTTGGCCTCTGGTATGAGGCTGGTGACATAGTAACTGGGATGGTTTGTGATGTGTGTGGCAATGAATAGTCTGAGGATTTCCATCTGATCTTTGAGGAAATTCTCACCACCGCTGCTTACCTCGAGAGTAATATCAAATCCCTGACAAATACCGTGCGAGCATTCATGGAACTGAAGGGATTGTAGACCGAGTCCGCTCCACCATCGGCCACCTCCATGCAAGCAGAGGGGAGCCTCACAAGATCTGGGAGAAGAGACAGCCCATCCAGGCTCCACCCATCTCCACCGGTCCTCCCAGTCTGTTAACTGAGAAAGAAAATTGCGCGGAATGCGCATCTGTAGTGGAATGAACGAAAGACAAGGAGAAACAAGGAAAATGCGTAGTACATGGAAACAGATCCTGCCTGTGATGGTTATGGCCCTCACACTGTTTGTCTGCACAATCGCTGTGGCGGAAGAAGCACAAACCCCTGCCCCCGCGGCCGATCCAGCCCAGGTTGGCACCCAGCCCGGTGGCCAGAACCTGACCTTCATGGATCCTCAGCAGGCTTGGTGTCAGTCAGAGTATGACAGTTACACGGAATGGCTGAAGCGGAATCCCCGTTACACCCACCCGATCCTGAAGAGCCAGTATGAGCTCGATCACCCGTCGAATTATGTCGATGACAAACCCGATCCGAACTACAGAGGATGGGGATACCCCCGTTATCGCAACCCCAACGTTACGGGTCTCCGTGGCCGCATCCTGTGGGTCAATGATCGTTATGTCCATGGGAAGTATTACAGCTCCACCAAAACCCAGCCCACGACCGAGAATGTCGGCAAGGTTGCTCCCAAGACCGAGTCCGCTCCCGCCCCGGCTCCCGCCGCTGCTCCAGCACCCGCCGCTGGTGGCGCTACACCGTTGATGCCGAAGGATACCCAGGCGGAGCAAAAGTAAGTTGGTCTGAGTAAGTTGATTGATATCAATGAGGAGGCCTCGTCAGCGGCAATGCGGAGGCCTCCTTTTTCTATTTTGGTAGGGTGGGGCAAGCCCCATCCTACCGGTTTACACATAAGTCGCGCGCTAAAGTGTGATCAACATACGGGTTCTAGGCTATCAACTGTTTAACGTACTCTCATTGCCCACAGAGCTCCCGAACAAGCACCTGGCGCCCAGAGAGATGGCATTTTACTTGGTTATGTTGAAGCATGAGAGACTTCCCACCATCCAGGGGTCTCAGTCGGAGACCGTTCGTACCGAGTTGACCTAGATGGCGTTGGTCAAATTTTAAATTGACTACCTGCTCCTCATCGCTCACATTGACCACCACCAGCTTCCGTTTCCCATCCGGAGTGAGCCACAAGCTGGAAAGCACGGCTGTTTGGTTTTCTTTCGCGCCATCCTTCTCCTCCCAAGAGACTGTTCCCACATTCTCCATCGCTACTGGAGCGAGTAACTCCCCATATTGGAAGGCATCGCGGGAGGCATGCCGCGCTTGGCAGAGAGATTTCAGGAACTCCGCCTCCGTCTTGTTCGGTTCATCCAGGATCTGTGCCCCCACCCAACCCAGTTGCGAGCCAAACACCAGTGCCCGGGCGAGCTTCAGACGGAGCGGATAGCGATTTACGAAATCATCTGCATTAATGTATTGAAAACCGAAGGAGATAACCCTTCCACCATATACCGCCGGATATAGGGGTACCATCTCGCCTCCATTGGCGCGTGTGTTCACCAGGAGGAAGGCATGGAGCAGATCATTCCAGGGGTCCGCGTTCTCCTCGGTGGTCAACATGTTCTCCGGTCCGAGTTTCGCGCGGCAGCGGGAGACAAGGTCACGGTAGCCCTGGATCCAATAGGTGCCGCCCCCGGTGGGGTGGCCATGGTTCTCCGCGAAGCAGCGTTTAGCCTCGGCGGCGGAGATCTGGTCGATGTAGACCGCCTTCACCCCGCACTCATGAATGAGACGGTCCACCAGGCCCGTGATCTTGTTCTTCCAGAGTTCTGTCGAGGGGCACATCGGCGAGAGCGGCACCTTCGAGCCATACACCTCGACATAGGGTTTGCCCTGCTCATTCAGGGCACAGGCCTGGCTGGCTTCCTCAACCTTCCAACTGGTGGTGGAGGAGTCCCAGAGGCGGCCATTGATATAGGGCATGACCGGCACTCCTCCCGCCTGGACCTTGGCCACCGCCTCGATGAAGCCGGGCTTGGGGGGGAAATACTCCGGGTAATGGTCATCGAAGGGGATCTGGTGCCAGCCGTAGATATGCGCGGCGGTGGGAACTCCAAAGAAACGTGCGAATTCAAGATCCTTGTTGGCAGTGGTTTCATCCTCACAGGCCCCCACCAACCACAGATCGGTATCCTTCAGCCACTGGGGGATGTCCTCGCGTTCGGAGAGCGGAGGGACTTTCGCCCACACCGCCTGGGCAGTTCTCCGGTAGATCCGCCCGGCCTCATACCAGTCTCCCTCGAAGGGGATCAGTGTAATTGAATAGGGAGTCTTGAAGTGGCGGGTCTTGCCCATGTTCTCGAGCTCATGCCTTAGCCCCAGTGTAATGGCCTGGGTCTCCTTGTGAGGCCCCACAAAAAGCCGTAACGGGTATCCCTGGGTATCCTCGAGCCCGAGATACAAGCCCGCACTACCATCCGAGACAGCGATAAAGGGCATGGCGCGTGTGGCGGAGGGATACACCCCCTCATCCAGTTTGCGTGTCATGAGGTCCTTGTGGATCACTCCCCAGCCATAGGTGGTGATGGAGTGGACCTTCTCTGCATCCTTGACCGGGCCGATCTCGGGAAAGGTCACATCCCACAGGCCATAACCCTCCTTGGAGACATCGGCCGCCAGGCTCCAGACCGAGTCCGCGCCACGCGCGGTGACTTTAACGATCACTTTCACATCCCCCGGTTCAAGCCCCTCCCAGGTCAACTCGTACTCATTCGTGGAGACTTCACGCACCTGGCCTATTTTGGACTGGGAGGTGATCTCCGTCCGCTCGCCCGAGGCATTTTGAATAATCAGAGACCACAGGGGGATGTGTGGCTCCGGAGCGATCCAGCTGCGTTTCAGTTCCGGGTACCAGTTGCTGGCAACCTCAATGGAAACCACGTTTCCATCGCTATTAAGCGATAAAGAACTCCCCTCCAGATTCAAGGATTGGGGGTCTCCTGCTTGAGCGGATGGTTCACCCACAAACAGGAAGACCAGTATGAAGACAAACACCACGGATTGAGACCAGATCATGATAATGCCTCCCTTCAGGTCCAAACAATCAATTGGTTGAGATTACCACGGAAATCCGTGGATCAAAAAAATATGTGTGAAGAATTTGGCTCGATAGCTCAGCGCGGAGAGCCGGTCAGGACGTTGTATGGGTACTCGAAGACGCTTCCGATGCAGCGGCCGCTGCTACGGCCAGGAGGACATCCTGCGGATTGTATTGGTTCAAAGCCGCAAGCGAGGTGACTCCTTCTCCGAAGCCCTTTAGTTCGTTGAACCAATATTGCCCGCCAGTAAGCGGGTTGAGGCAGTAGGTGTAGCCATTGACCGACACAATCAAGCGCGTCTCGTTGGGTAACAGCAGAGAGACATACCCACCCGTCCAGGGCTTGGGCGCGGTCCACTCCCAGATAAGCTCTCCAGTCGTGCTCTCCAGCGCCGCCACACGGCTGTTCAGGCCCACGAAAACCATGTCCTCAAGTTTGGTAGTCATTGTTCAACCTCCAGATTCGTCCATCGCTGAATTTGTCCTGTCTCAACGGGTTATTCCGGCAAGAGAGAAACTACGGACTGGTGCATCGGTGAGGTGATGGCTCCCGCCAGAATGGGATCTTTTGTTTCTTTGAGGTGTGCCGCAAGGCGGGCCAGGAGATCATTGCGAATTTCTTTGTAGCCTTCCTCATCGGCAAGATTTGTTTGCTCCAAGGGATCCCGTTCGAGATCGAAAACCTCGGCCTTGGGATGGTAAGCAAAGGCGTGGTTTTCAGGGACCACGGTTTCAGAGCGTGGCCGCCAAGCTTGGGAAGGATCCATGTAAGCTGGCGCGGCTGAAAAGTTCAGAATCAACTTGTGGGTTTCGGTACGGATTGAACGGCGTGGATCGTAGTAGTCATGGTAGGTCATTTCCCCGAAGATGGCTTCGCGCGGCTCATAGGGTCTTCCATCCAGGAGCGCGGCGAAGGATCTGCCTTGGATATTGGCGGGGACTGGAAGTCCCATGAGGTCAAGAAGCGACGGAAGGCAATCAAGATTGGAGATCATCGGCTTGAGGGCTCTTCCTCCATTCCAACCTTGACGCGAAGGAAGACGTAGAACAAGGGCAATCTCCAAACCAGGTTCGTATAGGGAGCACTTGGCACGCGGCATTGCAATCCCGTGGTCGGTCGTGAAGATCACGAGTGTATTTTCTTCGGCGCCCGACTCGTGAAGTGCGTTCATCAGCCTTCCGAACTGAGTGTCGACATGATGGACCGAGCCTTGCAACTCGGCCAGTTCAGTTCGCGTTCCCTCGGTATCGCACAAGAAACCGGGAACCGTGACACCGCGTGAGGAGTCACTCTGGATTCCTCCGGCCAGAAAAGTTGAATCCGCGCGTGGATCCTCTGGCGTGAACCGGTGTGGTTCGAAGAAACCCACCTGAAGGTAAAAGGGAGGATGGCCTGCCGTGGTGAGCTGCCGTAGACGTTGGATGGCGGCATCCGTGGCCTCGCTGGCCAGCGTGGGTGGGTCATAAAAATCGAGGCCACATCGTTGGGGTCCGGAATGAGTTTCATGGATGGTACCAATTCCAGCGGTCTGGTAACCAGTTTCCTTCAAGATCTGACCGAGGTGACGTTCTTCTGGATAAAGATCCCAGGCAAACTCAGCGTGGGACAAACCCATGACTCCGTTTGAATGCGGATAACGTCCGGTATAAAGCGATGCCCGGGAGGGGCTGCATGACGGGGCTGTGGAGAAACAACGATCGAAGCGGACTCCGGAGGCGGCAAAGGTGTCCAAATTGGGGGTCTGGACTGTCGGAATTCCATAACATCCTAGAAAACGTCCCAAGTCATGGCAATGCACCAGCAATATATTGGGACGCGGTGGGTTTCCCATCCTAGAGGCCTCTGAAGATCCTACCCATGCTGCCAGTGACCCTGTGGCAATGCTCTTGAGAGCTTCACGGCGCTTCATTTGGAATCCTACCCCCCTTGGAATCAACAGTGACGAATTCCACTGAATGAGAGTATATCCATCACTCATTTCCGCCTAGCAGCCCGTTGAATAACTCGAAGTTCTGTTGGCACCGTGGAGCCGCCTTCGCGGGAATGACGATTTCCAAGGGATTTCACTTATTCTGTCATTCACGTGAAGGCGGGAATCCATGGTCACACTCTTTTTCAGTTCAAGCAAACAAGCGCGCCG
>CAYRBI010000150.1:0-5995 GCA_964422415.1 uncultured bacterium
GCGTGAACAACATACAACTCCCTCCCCCCTTGCGGGGGAGGGTTGGGGTGGGGGGAGCTGGGTACGCCACTATTCCGTGCAATGCTCCCGGTGAATGTAACACAGCCATTCCCACGCAAGCAAAGGGAACGTGCATTCTGGGATATTTTAAGTTGCCGTAGGGGGTTCCAGATTGGTATGCGCCGAGACTGCATGATAGAGTTGATGAAGATTGCTCTGATTATCAATAAGGGAGTTGTGTGTCCTATGTGGCTCTTTCGCTGTCATAAGAATCGTACATGGTGCCTGACCTTCGGGCTTCTTGTGCTCATCATCCTGAGTTTATCAGGGATCTCGATTCAACAGATAAATGCCCAGGAGGCGAGTGTCCCGGATATCAAGGTCTCCACTGGGGTGGTTCACAGCCACTCTGAAGAAGAAGCTCCGATCCCTGGACTGCTCTGGATCGCCCCCTTTGTGACTCTCCTGTTGTGTATCGCACTGCTCCCCTTAATCCCAGCCACCAACCATTGGTGGGAGCACAATTCCAGTAAGCTTATCGTGGCACTGGCCTTATCTGTGGTGACAGTGGCCTACTACTGGCTGCGTGGATATGGGTTCCCCTCCGCGGAACATGCCATGAATCCTGGATTTCCCTCGGTGATCGGGATGCTGCATCATGCGGTCATCGCCGATTACATTCCATTCATCGTGCTCCTCTTCAGCCTTTTCGTGATCAGCGGGGGCATTTCGGTGACCGGCGATGTGCCCGCTCATCCCCCTACGAATACCTTTATTCTGGCGTTGGGAGGCATTCTAGCCAGCTTTATTGGCACAACCGGGGCGGCGATGCTCCTGATCCGTCCGTTGCTGCAAATCAACCAGGAACGCCAGCGGGTCGTGCATACCGTCATTTTCTTCATATTCATCGTCTGTAACATCGGTGGCTCTCTACTTCCGGTGGGAGATCCCCCGTTGTTCCTCGGTTATCTGCGGGGAGTTCCGTTCCTGTGGACCTTCAATCTAGTGATCGAGTGGGCCTTTTGTTTGGCGATTCTTCTCGCGGTCTACTATGTCTGGGATGTCTGGGCTTGGCGTCATGAGAAAAGAGTTGCTGTGGATCTGGATGAAACCTTCAAGGAGCCGGTCCGGATTAAGGGGTCCTTCAACTTCCTGCTCTTACTGGGGGTAGTGCTGGCGGTGGGATTACTGGTGCCTGATAAAACTCTGTTGGGCTGGAGAGTTCCGCACCTGGCTCCCATTGGACTACGCGAGATTGCCCAACTGGTCCTGGCTGGTCTTTCTCTTTTCCTGACCGCGCGGGAGATACGGCAAGCCAACAACTTCAACTTTACCGCCATCGGGGAGGTGGCCTGCCTCTTCATCGGCATCTTCATCACCATGCAGGTGCCCATTGAGATCCTCAACGCCGAGGGGCCCAAACTGGGATTGTCGACCGAAGCTCATTTCTTCTGGGCCTCCGGGATGCTTTCCAGTTTCCTTGATAATGCCCCCACCTATGTGGTCTTCTTCCAGACTGCGGGGACATTGGATTGGGCTGATCCAGCGCAGCTCATGCACGGGGTTCAGACCTCCACCGGCTCGATTCCCATCCCCCTCCTCATTGCAGTCTCGCTTGGCTCGGTCTTCATGGGAGCCAACACCTATATCGGCAATGGCCCCAACTTCATGGTCAAGAGCATCGCCGAGAACGCTGGGATCAAGATGCCGAGCTTCTTCGGATACATGCTTTATAGCGTGGGGATTCTGATCCCGTTGTTTGCGCTGGTGACGTGGGTGTTTATGAGATAAAGGGAGGGCAATGGCGGAGTGGCGATTTCATTCGCGCTGGTATGCAATTGAATCGTGGAGGTTGTGGAGGAATTGGAAAGAAGCGGAAGAGGACGGATTGAGGCAGGTCTTTTTTCCACGGGTTTCCAAGGTCTTTCATGACCTCCACGATTCAAACTGGACTCGAAGCCGTCTGCACAAACACATTCTGTTTAGCAAAGAAGATGTCATGCGATTGATTCTCTATCTTTCACTCCTATTTATCGGGTGTAACTTGGACCGTAACGGTTCAGCTGGTTCAACATGGGATATTGACGTAGATGGTACCAGTGTTAGCTCATGGGAAGGAATTGTCCGGGATTCGGTTTCTGGTATGGGAATCGCTGGAGCAACTGTGAGCATGTGGGAACGGACCGATGAAGATACTCAACATGGCTACACGGATTCAGTGACAAATGGGGAGGGTCATTTTTGTGTCCGTCCCGTTGTGAGTTGGAATGGTTGGGGGGAACGTTCTGAAAACGGAGACGAGCGAACCGTCTGTATTGGCGGTCCATTTGAATTTGAAGTCAAAGCAGAGCATTATAGAACAGACTCATTTTCAATGGGTCCCTATGATGATGTGCCTCTTCAAGCAAGCGGCGAAATTGAACTGCCAGATATGGAAATCCACCTTGAAAGGGAAACTGGGGGAAATCTCAAGGCCCAATAAAAAGCAAAAGGGCCTTCCCCCACTCCGGGAGAAGGCCCCTTTTTCAAGAATCTATTGAGTTTTTCCGCTTACCAGCTGTACGCCAACGAAAGCTGGGTCCACCACTCATCGTCCGGGTTGACCGTGTCTTCCATCGAGACCTGATAATAGACACCCGGAGTAAAAGTCAGGTTGTTGGCCATTGGAATGGTGAGAGCACTTCCAAAAACCGCATGGGTCCAACCTGTGTTAATCTCGTACATCGAACCGCCATTATAGTATACATCCCCTGTGAAAGTTAGGCTCATGGGGTCGGTCGATCCGAAGCAGGGGAAAGCGCCCAGTTCACAACTGTGGCTGCCACCCAAACAGGTCACCCAGCCCTCACAACCCGCCGAGGAGACCTCGGGATACGCATAGTAGAAATAGGCATGGGGAGCGAGCGGCAACTGAGCGAGAGTGAACTTGCCATACCCTTCCCAGTAATCGTAGGAATTGTCTTCCCATCCCACGATGTCGTAGTAGGTGATGCCCACTTCCGTGGCAATGGCGCCGTCTAGGCACTCCTTACCATAATACAGAGTGTAATCTACCTCATCCAAATCGCTCAACTGGTCGTATCCATCACGGCCACTGGAGGCGAAAGAAGACCACACATTGAAGTGCAAACCACAATCTAGACCGATATCGACACTGGGTTGATACGCTCCATGGCCATCCAATACATCGACGCCACGGAACATGTACCTGGAGACCCAGTCAGCCTTGACGGTGATGCTTAGTGGCTTGGACACTTCGGGAGCAGCTTCTACCTCGGCCGGGACTCCCTTGTGTAGAGCCGCATCGGCGCTTGTTTCCGACGATGCTGTCCCTTCGCCTTCAGCCAGCCACAGGCGGTTGTCATTAACCGGTGAGAGTTGCATTTGCGGACTGCCAAATGTGATTGGGGCCGGAGCATACTCTCCCGCCTGACTCCCCGCTGGTTCACCATACACGGTTACTGGATGCCCTATCATGCTAAAGGTGGTACACACATAGACAGCGGCCAACAACCAGAACTTTAAGGTACTCATATCATGCTCCTCTATTGGCTTCATTTTTTTTACAACACAAAACAGACACTCCCTTGATGAGTACAGACGCTGGTGGCCGCCGGACAAGGGAACCGGCCCAACTTGCTGCATACATTAATCAAACAGTTCATAAGCCCGCAAGTCTGAATACTTTGGCTTGCACACGCTTCACCCACAATTTACGGAGGCTATCTCAGCGATTCACCCGAATCAAGCAAAATGATCTTGGAGAAGCCGGTTGATTCCTCTCCCAAAGGCCTCGGCGGAGTACCTGTGTTGAACCAGTTCACGTGCATTCCGTCCCAAACGGGCCTTTTCCGAGGGATTCTGCAGGAGATATCGTACCGCTGCAGCGAAATCCTGAGCGGTATCTGCAACCAATAGATGTTCATTTGGAATGCAAGGGATTCCTTCATAACCCATGGTGGTACTGACAGTTGCCATTCCAGCGGCGAAGGCTTCCAGCAATTTATTTCTCACTCCCGCCGCAATCCGGATTGGGCACAGATAAATGTCATTCTCGTATAAACACTCGGCCATCTTCTCTACATATCCTGTGAATATAAAGCGTTTATCTTCTTGAATTTCATTGAGTTCTGATGTGGCTCCAAAGCCCACGACCGTGGTCTCCACCTCCACCCCAGAAAGAAGTGGCAACACCTCCTCGCGGAACCACAGGAGGCCATCAATGTTCGGCAGATAATATAGAGTTCCCGTGAAGGTGAGACACGTTTTCTCATCGCTTCTTTTCCGGGGATGGAACTCCTGTGTGTCCACCATGTGGGGGATCACCTCAATGTGTGCTGAATCCACCATGTGGGTGAGATGATCACGATCGACCTCCGAACACACCACACTGGTGAAGTCACGTGAAAGCAGCTCTCGTTCGTACAGCGGAATCGTTCTGTTCTCACGCCGGTCGACCATTGCCTTGAACCGGTTCCGGGGATTCTGCACGGCCCGCTTATAGTAAAGAGATAAGGCATCGGGGAGATCGACAATGACCGGGCCCGCGAAGAACTCTCTGGCCGCGGCCGCATATGGAGCCATCCGGAAGCGGTCGACAAAGAGCAGGTCATAACTGCCAGTACGCAGATCAGTAAGGAACTGATTCTGTAAAGCGCCACTCCGGCAATGCAAGATGCGCAAGGGAGTTGATCCGAACCACCCCGCCAGGCAGTTTCCCCAACGCAGGGGACGCGGTAAGGAGACAGGGCGGACATCGATCTCCATCGCTCGGAGATCCGCTGCCGCCTGCACGACCGGACCTGGGTCTTCGATGCAGTGCAGAGTGAGGGCATGTCCCTCGGCAGCCAGATGAGAGAAGATGGAATATCCCCTCCGGCCATAGGCTCCGGAGGGAATCTGGGGAGAAAGGCAACAGATTCGCATAAAACTAGACTATCAGGCTTCGCTTTTGTTGTGCTAGCCTGAATGCCAGTATGTTCCAGACATACTTCCGCTTCATCGCCCGTTTTCCCGTGGCCGTGACTGCCGCTGTCCTGCCTGTCATGGTGGTGACCGGTTATTTCACCCAGCAGGTCGGTGTCGATAACAACATACGCATCTGGTTCGATGCCAAAGACCCCGCCATGGAACATTATGACCATTTTCTCGAACGCTTCGGGCGTGATGTGGCGGTCAGTATCGTCTTCTACGGGGATAACCTCTTTACCGAGGATCGTCTTGAGAAATTCCGCGCGGGTGCTCAGAGGCTCAAAGACAAGAGAGAGTGGTTTGAGAATGTGGTTTCAGTGGGGGATGTGTACACAGGATGGAAGGAGATCCATGCCAGGTTTCCCTCGGCTCCCACGGATGAGGCCCGCGCTCCAGTCGAGCTCTTCGAAGAGCAGCTGACCCAATCAGACCTTTTCCGTGGTCTGCTGGTCTCGGCGGATGGACAGGCCGCGGCGCTCAACTTCGCCTTGACCGAGGATGGCAACCGCTACTATCGCGCGCAAGCACTTGATCTAGCCCGCCAGGTGGCCAGTGAGATTGCCGGTGGTGGCGCATACGATATGGTCGGCCAGCCTGTCCATGGCGCGGAGTTGGACCGGCTCTCGCTGCGCGTGAAGAAGCTCTACAGCCTGATTGTAGGGGTGGCTTTTGTCCTCCTCCTGGTGGCCTTCCGCTCCTTCGGTCTGGCCTTTTATGGAATTTTATCGGTGGTCACCACTCTCTTCATTCTACAATCCTATGTTTACCTCCGGGGATTGGATTTGAATGTGGTCACCTCCGCCATGCCGACTCTTGTGATCGTTATTTCGTTGGCGAACTGTGTCCACCTCACCACCGAATTCCGTCAGGAACTGGCGCATGGTAGTGAGAGCGCCGCAGCCCTCGAGGCCGCCCTCAAGGGAGTTTTCTGGCCATGCCTGTTGAACGCCATCACCACCTGCTTTGGATTCCTTTCGCTGATGTCGAGTACGATTACTCCCATCCGGAATCTGGGCGAGTTCGC
>CAYRBI010000150.1:6095-15369 GCA_964422415.1 uncultured bacterium
TTCCCTGAGTCGAGTTCCTTTTCCAAGTCTCACCGCCGGGTGGAGCGGGACTTCACCGGGCTGTCACCCTTCAGCATCGAAGTGACAGGCACGAGCGATATGCTTGAACTCAAGAATCTGCGTGCCCTCGAACTGATCCAACATTTCTTGATCACCGATCCCGAACTCAAGGACCGTATCACCCGCAGCAACTCGGCGGCGGACATGATCAAAGAGATCAACCGTCAATCCCGGGGGGGTGGGCATTTCATGGCCTTTATCCCCAATGATCCCGAGGTTCTCAAGAGGGTTATCGATGGAATGCCACGGGAGCTCAAGAACTCCATGGAGAAGAACTTCTTGGCCGATGACCGTCACACTGCCCGCATCGCGGTCCGCGCCAAGACCCTCGCTTCGACGGACTACACCGTGATGCTGGATCGTCTCACCGAATGGATGAAAAAGACTTTCAAGGGTGAATACAAGACCCGCACCACGGGCGTGGTCCCTCTCATCAACAGCGCCCAGGATACCATCCTCACCAGCCAGCTCCAAAGTTTTGGTCTTGCCGACCTGATCATTCTGGTGGTCTATCTCCTGCTCTTGCGTAATCCCCTCGCGGCGCTCATTGTCATGTTCGCCAATCTCATCCCCATCTTTGTTACACTCGGATCGATGTACTGGATGGATATCTCTCTGAATGCCTCGACTGTCATGATCGCGAGCGCGGCCATTGGCATCACCGTGGATGACAGCATTCACTTTCTGCACCGCTACTCACAGGAACTGCACCGTCTTCACTCGCGGCGTGAGGCCATCCGGGCCACTCTGCGTTCGGTGGGAAGATCGATCACCACCAACTCGCTGGTTAACAGCGTGGGCTTCTCGGTGCTCTTCTTCTCGGGTTTCATGCCCACTGTCTATTTTGGCGGATTGCTTGGTTTCGCCATGCTCAATGCCGCTCTTGGACTGCTGGTGATCCTGCCGGGATACATCCTGGTGTTTGGAATCGCAGGTAAGGAAGGGACCGAATCATGAGGTTTCCCTTTTCCGCCTGCAGCGTACTGTTCATCCCCCTCATAGTGGTGCCCGTGTCTTCGTCATCGGGCCGGCCTGAGCACTTTTATGCTCCCCGTACGGGTGGCGCAGCGGTGAAGGTCGCCGCAGCTACCTTCTCTCTGAGTATTGGTGGCGCTTCCAAAGAAGTCTCGCTCGATCCGTTCTTCATCCGGACTGCGTTGGTGACAGTGGCCGAATACAGCGTCTACCTCGCGGACAGCCCGGAGGCGGTAACCCCGGAGTATTGGCGGGAGCTCAAGAAGGATGTGAAGCAACCAGTGACCGGCCTGGACCTGCGAGGCATTGTCCCATTCCTGAAGTGGCTGAGCGCGAATGACAGTCAGCATGACTACCGCTTGCCGACCGAGGCCGAGTGGCGCCGGGCCTTCAGCCAACAGCTGCTTGACCGTGAGGACAACCCGGTGGATGAGTTCCTCCTTGACTGGTACAGCACTTCCTTTTCCGAATGGGGAGAACAGGCCACGCCAATCCAGAATCCTTTTGGGCCGGTTACGGGATTGAATGTGGTGGGGGTGCGCCTTCTGGAGGACCGGACGGTGGAACGGGGGCCGATCGCTCCGGATCATGTCAGTTTGCAAGCGGGCTTCCGGTATGCCTTCAGTCTCTCAGGCCCTGGACCGGTAGGAGTCCGAATGATGAATGCAGCCATGGCTCAAGGGGGGCGGATTCCACCCGGCCTGGCTCCAGTTACTCCTGCCGTTACCGCTCCACAACCCTCCGGGGTTACGTCGGCTGATGCAGCTTTTCAACAGCTTTTCGCCGAGTTCATGCGTCTGCAAGGGGAACTGGCTGTCGAGAAATCTGCCTACAAAATGGCCCATCCCGTATTCGCTCTCTTCAAGCAGTCCCTGTCGAATCCCCTTCGTCAAGCCTGCCAGAAGAATACCCAAACACTCAAGGAAAAGCACATCACCCCCACCGATTATGAGAAGGTGGCCACCTCCATCCTTCCCAAGATTAAGCCAATCATCTCCCCCGCCATTGCCCAGATCTACGGAGACTTGATCCAACAAACCCTTGTCTCGCATCCCCCTCGAGATGCGGCTGATCAGTCTTTTTTCCAGGTCGTGAATCCCATGTTGAAGGACAGCCAGAAGGCTCAAAGCATGCGTTTCGAGATGCCTTTCCCCGAGGGTTCCATGGAGGGTCTTGTCGGTTACTACCTGATCGGGTATGAAGTGGAGTGGTTCGCCGAGCTCTGGCAGACCACGATTGGAAGGTATCCTTCCGGAATACGAGAGAAAGAGGTCCGTGCCACTGCCTTGGGAAAGGAACTCGTGCAAAAATATCCCAACGAGTTTGCTGAACTTTCCGGCGGTCTCGAATCTTTCCGTACAGCTCCTCAACCAGAATGAAATCCCCTATTTGAATCATGAACCTTGTTCTCTTTGACATTGATGGAACGTTGACGCGCACCGTCACGGCCGATGAAGATTGTTTCTCCAGCGCGTATGAAGAGGCCCTCGGTATTCCTGGTATCAACACCGATTGGTCGGTTTATTCGCATTGCGTGGATTCCACCATCTCCCGTGAGATCATCCATTCCCGGTGGGGGCGTTTCCCGGAGGCGGATGAGACCAATCGGCTCAAGGATTGCCTGGTATCCCATTTAAGGGCGTATGCCATGGCGGATCCCTTGTCTTTCCAGCCAGTGCCCGGTGTGGTGGAGGTTCTCGAACGTCTTCGGTCCACCCAGGATTGGGTTGCTGCCGTAGCCACTGGGGCTTGGGAGTGCTCGGCCCGCTTTAAACTTGACACGAGTGGAGTCGATGTCTGTGGGATTCCTCTGGCTTCGGCGGATGATGGCTTGACCCGTGAAGAGATTCTTGAGACCGCGATCACACGCGCGAAGGTCCACTATGGCCAGGAGGAGTTCGAACGGATTGTCTCGGTGGGAGATGGAATCTGGGATGTGCTGTGTGCCATCCGCATGAGAGTTCCTTTCATCGGGATTGCAGAGGGAGCTCAACGGGAAAGTCTCTTGCGGGCAGGCGCGCGCGATGTCTACAAGGATTACCTCGGCCTGGATGAGTTCATGCGTGTGCTGCGTGAGGCTGTCATCCCACAATCCGGTTAGGATGATGCAGTTTCACGCGGTTAAGGTATGATTCCATTATACTTAACAGCTCAACCGCTGTTTCTGTTGTCTGTATACCCCCCTCCTAAAGACTTTCTCACAGATGAGTGTGTGTATTATTACCCAACTATGGCATGTTCACTGGATGAAATGTTATCAGTCATGAAAATGAAATTGTCTTTCCTGACAACAATCGGTTGATGATTCTGTTCAAACAAACCAAGAAAAATCAAATGATTCCCATCGAATACAGTTGTTTTTGGTGTTTTTTGAGATTTGGCACAACGACTGCTCGGTTTATGGGAAAGTATAAGTTGGTTGGGTATAGGAGGTGTGAAATGGTAAATAGTAACGTATGGTCAGTAATGAAGGGAATCATCCTCTTTACGGGTTTGATTTTCTTGCTTCCTTTCGCAAGTGCCACAACAATCAGCTTTGATTGTCTGACGAACAATAGTATCGCCAATGCGGCGGCGGGCGAGAGTCAGCTTTCGGTTGATGTGACCGCTTACGGCACGAATCAGATTCTCTTTACTTTCATCAATACCGGTACGGTGGCCTGCTCGATCACCGATGTCTATTTCGATAATGGCAACCCACCGGAGACATTGAGCTGGCTGGCTGGATTGATTGACAGAGATGAGGGAACAGGTGGCAGCACAGGGGTGGATTTCAGCCGTTACGCCGACCCGACCAACCTTCCGGGCGCGGTAAATGCTAACCCAGACTTCGTTACCACGTTGTTCTTTTCCGCCGATTCGGATTCCAAACCAGGCGGTATACTGGCCAACGGTGTGAATCCCGGTGAGAAATTGGGAGTGATCTTCAATCTTCTTTCAGGTGAAACCTTTGATTCTGTCGTTGCGGCCATGACTAGCGGTGATCTGCGTATCGGTATCCATGTTCAGGGTTTCGCAAATGGGGGCAGTGAGAGCTTTATCGGCATCAACCCTCCCGGTAATTCCATGGTTCCCGAGCCCGGCACGATCAGCCTGATTACGATGGGACTCATCAGTCTGGTTTCCACAAGGAAACGCCGGTCTGCCTGAGTTCAGCAGAGCTATCTGGACCGTTTTAGTTGAGACAAAGGGGCTGCGGAAACGTGGCCTCTTATTATTTTATCCGAGGTGGATTTCTAGGATCCCATACTTTACCAAGCCATTGACAAGAAAACCGGTGCCCACCAACAGGATGACCATGCTGGAGAGCACGGGCAAGACTTGAACAAGCCTGTTGTTGGGTGAGTACCGGTTGAGGTAGAGCCGTGAGCGGACCATCACAATCCCCACCGTCATCAAGGCCGCTGCCAGACCTACGCTGAAAATGGTGATGAGGTAGAGGCCCACGGCCGCCCGGCCGCTGGTTAGCGCCAGCATCATCACAAAGAGCGCGCCTGGGCAGGGGACAATCCCTCCCGTCACTCCCAAGGTCAGCAGATTCCAAGAGGATACAGTCCCGCTGTCATCTTCCGCAGGGTGTTCATGATCATGCGGATGATGGTGTTCGTGCTCATGATCATGATGATGATGATCATGATCCTCATGGAAGTGAGGTGTATGGGAGTGCTCGTGTCCGAAGCCATGGGTGTGGTAGTTGGGGTCCGCTAGATCACCGATGACATAGGCCCGGTAGTACTTCAGAAAAAGGACCAGTCCCATGCACACGATCAGTGCCCAGGAGCCGCATTCCAGCCAGGGGAGATAGGTCCCCTGGACCTTGTCCAGATTGGTCAGAGCGATCAGTCCGAGGATGTAGACCGAGAAGGTGTGGGTAAAGGTGACAATCAAGGCCAGCAGGACCGCATGGAGCACAGTTCCCTTCGAGCCGACCAAGTAAGCCGCCACAATGGTCTTGCCATGCCCCGGCTCCATCGCATGTGCAGCGCCGTATATCAACGAAAGGAGTGTTGCGAATAACAGGAAACTCATTCCACCTCCCCGGTTCGATGTAAACAGACCACGGAATTGGCTGTCCGCCCAGGTCTCGCGGTTAGGTTTGGATGTGGCTCCCGCGCTGTACTCGGGTAAGGCTACCTGGGAGAGCGTAGCCGCACTGGAACTCTCATTGGTGCTGGAACTTATATTGACACTGGAACGAGAATCCTTTCTCGTTCCGCCGGGTAGTGGAGAAGGAACGAGAAAGGATTCTTGTTCCAGCGGTTCAGTTATTTGATCCACTGGTTGCGAGGCAGTGGAAACCTTGAATCCGCGTGGATTAAGACTGAGGAAGGGATCTGGAGGTTGCAGCGGTAGAGCACGGCTGCTGGTGGGGAGATTGGCCAGGTTGGGATGGTGTTCCACAGTGGATGGCAGGAGAACCCACTTGGTGGTATGGCCATAGACCAGGGCGGTGGCCTCGGTCACCACCGGCGGAGCCATCCCAATCGGCTGCCGGGGATCGGAGCTCCAGACTGATCCCAATTGCAGAAGTCCGGAGCAAAGCAACCGGATCTGCCGGTCTCCACGCGCTCCGGCACGATGTTTCAGTTCGAATTGAAAGGGAATCCCCATGGATGGAAGGGAGGGAAGAGTTCCCTTATAGGAGGTGATGACCTTGAGTCTCGGCGTGGGGATTTCTTGGAGTAAAACCTCTCCACGCTGATAGGAGAGCGGAACTGCTTGGCCAACCGCCCGTAGAATTAATTCTTTCGATAGAATTTCCTGAATTCCAGCCAGGTATTCTCCAGTTTCTTCATCCGAGAGCGTGGTATCTGAGTCTGTGTCTACTTTGGGCAGTTCAGCCACGGTGGGAATCTCCGCGAACTCGATGCGGTGGATCAGAGAGACCTCCCCGGAAGCCATCGAGATGTCGAGGTACTGGTCAGTGGCGTAGCTATCCAGCGGATGAGCTGTGGCATGACCCACATAAAGGGCCAGCCAGATGAGGGAAAGGGTTGCCAACAAGTCTTTATTAAGCATGGTTTTGGGCGGGAGGGATAGCTTAACTTGACCGAGTTGACAACGGTGGGAACGGTCCCTAGGCTCCCCTCCGGCTGGCCATTATGATCGATCTCTCTCCTGGAAACATAGCCCTCCTTTGGAAAGCCAAGCAGTACGGATTTTCGGATCATCAAATCGCCCGTGCTTGGAAGATGAGTGAGTTGGAGATCCGGGAATTGCGCCGCAAGGCGGGAGTCCTCCCTGTTTTTAAACTGGTGGACACCTGCGCGGCTGAGTTTGAGGCTTACACCCCGTACTATTATTCGACCTATGAGATGCCCTCCTTCACCTATGATGGTGAGGGTGTGCCCCAGCTGTGTTCCGAATCCGAGATCCGTAAAACAGGCAAACAGACCATCATCATTCTGGGGGGGGGAGCTAACCGGATCGGGCAGGGAATCGAGTTTGACTATTGCTGCTGCCATGCTGCCTTCGCCCTGCGCGAGGCTGGCTTTGATACCGTGATGGTCAACTCCAACCCAGAGACCGTGTCCACCGATTATGACACCTCCACCCGGCTCTACTTCGAGCCGCTCACCTTCGAGAGCATCCTCAATATCGTGGAGGTCGAGCAGCCGTATGGGGTCATTGTCCAGTTTGGAGGCCAGACACCACTGAATCTGTCGTTGCGTCTGCAGGCGGCGGGTGTCCCAGTCCTGGGAACCAGCCCCGAGTCCATCGATAAGACCGAGGACCGTAAGTTCTTTGGCGCTTTTCTGAATGAACTCGGGATACGTCAGCCAGAGGGCGGGACCGCATCCAACTTCGAGGATGCCGTCGAGGTGGCACGGCGGATCGGTTTCCCTGTGCTGGTCCGTCCCAGCTTTGTGCTGGGTGGCAGAGCCATGGAGATTGTGTATGACGAGGAATCGCTTCGGGGATATTTTGCCCGCGCGGTGGAGGCCTCACCGGAGCGTCCCATCCTGATCGACCGGTATTTGGATGATGCCATCGAGGTGGATGTCGATGCGGTCTGTGATGGCGGGATGTGTGTTATCGGTGGGATCATGGAGCATATCGAGCAAGCGGGAATCCACTCAGGTGACAGCGCTTGCGTACTCCCGCCGCGTTCCCTTTCCGAGCGGGTGCTCAACGAGATCCGTGAGAGTACCCGCAAGATCGCCCTGGCTCTGCCGGTCAAGGGATTGATGAATGTTCAGTATGCGGTCCAGCAGTGCGTGGATGAGCCCGACGGACGGGTCTATGTGCTGGAGGTCAATCCACGCGCCTCACGGACTGTGCCTTTTGTGAGTAAAGCCATGGGAGTGCCCCTGGCGAGCATCGCGGCATTGGTGATGGCTGGGAAGACTTTATGGGAACTCGGCCTAACCCAGGAACCCAGATCCAGTTACTACTCAGTTAAGGAGGCGGTGCTTCCTTTTGTGAAGTTCCGTGAGGTGGATCCACTCTTGGGACCAGAGATGCGTTCGACTGGAGAGGTCATGGGAATCTCCGGCAACTTCGGAGTAGCCTTCGCCAAGTCTCAGGCGGCGGCCGGTTCGAGCCTACCCGCGCCACCCAAGGCTGGAGAAGTCAAGCGTGCCTTTCTCTCGGTCAATAACCGTCACAAGGAAGCCCTGGTCCCCATTGCCACCGCCCTTTGTTCTTTGGGTTTCAATTTGGTGGCCACGGATGGCACCTGCCGGATTCTCGCGGAGCATGGCATCGAGGCCCAAAGAGTTTTCAAGGTTCATGAAGGGCGCCCGCATGTGGTCGACCGGATCAAGAGCCACGAGATCCACCTGGTCATCAATACCCCCCTGGGGGCGGCCTCGCAATATGATGAACGTGCCATCCGCCGTGCCGTTATCGAAGGGGGGATTCCCTACGCGACCACTCTTCAAGCGGCACGCGCAATGGTTGAAGCCATTGGCCACCTCGTTACCCCTCTCAGCCGGGAGGTCTGTTCGCTTCAGGAATGGCACCAACTGAACCGGCGTTCAACCCTAGACTAACAAGAAATCATTCATCCTTGACTCCACAATTATCGAAGGTCATAATTTTTACAATTGCTTTATAAAGGAGATTGGCCTATGGGCGAAGTCAGTCCCGTTCAAGTAGGTGCGGAAGCCATGGCTCAGCTTCTCGCTTTAACCGTCTCCAAATCGGTAGAACAAGCAACCAAAATTGCCGTGCTCAGCCAGGTCTTGGGGCATAATATCCCCTCATCAGGTACCAATCCGGAAGGAGTGGGGCAGCTTCTCGACCTGATGGCGTAACTGTGGTTCCTGATAGGTCCTACCAGAAAGATCTTGAGGGGGGCTCCCAAACCGGGAGGTCTGCTCGCATCCAAAAGGTAAAAAAAGAGAACAGAACCGTTACTCTATAGTAAAAGATAAATCCATCCTTGACACCACACGTTACGGAGTCTACAATACTGATAATTGCTTCAAAAAGGAGATTGTCCTATGCCCGAAATGAGTCCGGTTCAGGTAGGGGCAGAAGCGATGGCACAGCTTCTCGCCTTGACTGTCTCCAAATCGCTCGAGCAGGCCACCGACCTTGCAGTTCTCAACTTAGCATCAGGCCAAGCAGCCTCTTCACTGGGCGCCAGTCCGGAAGGGGTCGGGCAGCTCCTCGATTTGATGGCATGAGGTAAGTCCGGGAAGCTAACCCGGTTCCACAGGGAAGACCTTGATGAAGGGTAACCTCTTCCTTATGGAACTGGGGAAACGAGATCCCCAATCGAGAAAGAGCCGTTGGTGACATTGTACGGGATGATCTCTCCGGTTAGCTCAAAATCATTTATTTGATTCGGGCCGACAGAGGAGATCATTCCTGTTTTTGCGCTGGTTTTCCGCCACAGAAACCTGCCACGGTCTGGAGCAAACGGATCGGCCATCTCCCCCTCGGTGAAAAGCAGTTCAAGGTTTGCAGGGACCTCTCCTGTTTGTTTCACTGAATCGCTGATTTTCTCCGCCATCTCCATCATCACCGTACGGCACTTGCTCAGGTTGGCCCGGAGTGGAGTTTCTAGATTTCCTGGCATTGCCCAGCTTGCCAAAACCAGAATCAACCCCAGTGCCAAGGCCACCCCGGGATGAATCTCAGAGGCGGCTTCAGAACGCGAGATCAAATCTGAAAAGGCCAGCGCTGCCAGGAAAGCGCCGATGAGTAGGGATGAAACGATGAGAAACTTTGGGATATCAATAGAATCCTCTCTGAGCCAAGCTCCTGACCGCCATGTGTACATACAGTA
>CAYRBI010000151.1:0-3858 GCA_964422415.1 uncultured bacterium
ATCCAGCTTTTACACCGGCTTTATATCTTTTCCGGATCAACTTGCGGAACCGCTGTAAGATTCCTTATTGACTTGGTAAGTTGTGGAGGGTAACTTCATTATGGTTTATAGGGTGCGGTTTAGCCGGTGGGTGTTATCTTTTGTTGTGTCTATGTCACCTCCAGGTTGAGGGTGGAGGTTGTTGTTTTTTGAGTTTCTTTTCCCCACTGGAGTCGGATATGAACTGACTCGCCCTTTGGTTGTTGGATTTTTCTTTTTGTTTTGTGTTCTCCGGATTGAGGGAATCCGGAGGACGTGACGTATATGGTGCCGCTGAGGGGTGAAACGGGAGAAAACAGCGGCGGAGTGTCTCTCCGGGATGTGAGGAAGCATGTCCTGGCAGGGATGCTGACATAGGGATTCAACGCTTTCGATAGTTGAGATCTGTGGTTCTCGAATCGAAGGGAGGATGAACCCATGCAGGACTCCGCGAGGGTGGCCCCATGTGGCGGCCGCCGGATACACTTCTGCGTAGTATTCGCTCTGCTTTTCATTTCCATCTTTGTGCTTTCCACATCAGGATGGTCCACTTCGGCCATCGGAGAAGTCTCTGGGGGGCTTGCCGCCTCCGCAAAAGTTTACTCCAGCACTTTGTTGTCCATATATCCGCTTTCCTCATCGGGGGTAGTGGGGACTGTTCATACAGTGACCGCCACTGTCATCGTGAATCAATCCAAGGCCTATGCCGGGATTGAGTCGATCACCTTCGAGGTTCTTACCGGGCCAAATGCCGATGTCGAGGGGGTCTTGCCAGTCGGTGAGTCGGGACATGCTGTTTTCAGCTACACCGGTACCGGTGGACCAGGTATTGACCAGATCCGTGCTTACTGTGATCCAGTCAGCTCCTGCCGGTCCTACTCCAGCGTGGTCACCATGGAATGGACTTCGCCAGAGGGCGACTGCAACCAGAACGGGATCAATGATAGCGATGAGATCTCCCAGGGACTGGCTGAGGACTGTAACAACAATGGTATTCCAGATGAGTGCGATATCCGGGATGGAACTAGCCTCGACTGTAACCTGGATGGGGTGCCTGATGAGTGCGGAGTTTGTCCGCCGGTGGACTTGATCTTCCTGATGGATACCTCGGGTTCCATGGATGATGAGTCGGCGGCCTTGTGCGCCAATATCGCCACCGCGGCGAGCGATTTGGCGGAGTTGGGGATCTCGGTGAATCCCAAGTTTCTGGGAATCACCGACCAGTACTTCCCCTGCCTCGAGGATTATGTCACCAACCTGCTCGGGACTGCGGTGCCCGGTTCCTCCTCGTGCGGAACGGATATTACCAGTATGGAGGATTGGGGACCCGCCGTGGCTGTTGTCGCGCAACGTTATCCCTGGACAGCTGGGAATGTCCGCTTGATCGTGCCCATCAGTGATGAAGGTCCCTGCCATGGGAACACCTGTTATGATCCCGGCGATGACCGTGACGCGATCACCAATGCGATCACCATCGCGGTTAACAACAATTGCTTTGTCTCCCCCATCACGGGGACTGGGGCGAATGATTGTACGATTGCTCTGGCGCAGGACCTCGCGGCTGGAACCCGGGGCACCACTTTTGTCTCCACCAATCCCGCGGACGAATTCGCCCAGGCGATCTTTAATGTGGTCAAGCAGGCTTGCGAGCAGACGATCGACTGCAACGCGAATGGAATTCCTGATGAGTGTGATATCTCCAGCGGAGTCAGCCTGGATGCCAATCAAAATGGTGTTCCGGATGAGTGCGAGACCCAATCTGAGTTCATCGTGCTGGACAAGTTCGGAGCGGTTTTTGATGTGGGCAACACAACCCCCTTCCTGGATCTGGCAATCGAACCCATCCAATCCGTGGCCGTGGCGGCAACCAATGACTGCAAGGGGCTTGTCGTGCTCGATAAGCAAGGGCTTCTGCATCCCTATGGTACCGCGAGTATGACTCTGGCCGGGCGCGATTATGGCTGCCAGATCGCACGCGATGTCGAGGTGACTCCCTCGGGCGATGGAGCCTATGTCTTGAGCGGATTTGGCACTGTCGAAGTCTTCGGTGCAGCCCCCCACTATGGCTCGGCCTTCTTCGGTTCCTTTACGCATCCCTTTGACGCAGCCCGGGATCTTGATCTGCTCTATGGGATCCTTGAGAAAGCTTCTGGGACACCGGGTGGGGGTGAGGTGTCCGGTTACTACATTCTGAATTGTCTAGGCCAAGTGAAAACCTTTGGCGCGGCGGAACATTTTGGCGAAGCGGTTTTTGGATATGACATCGCACGGGCCATTGAAGTAGCGCCTGATGGCGCGGGCTACCTCATCCTAGATGGCTTTGGCCAGGTTCATGGTTTTGGAACTATGGAGACCGTGGCGAACAATCTGGCCACCCAGAATCCTTTCTTCGCATTGGATATAGCACGTGATCTTGAAATCACCCCGGCTGGGGCGGGTTGGTATATCTTGGATGGCCACGGTAATGTCTTCAGCGTTGGTGATGCGGGTACAGTTGTCAATGATCCGCTGGTATCTACCGAGGATGTCTTTACCGATCTGGAGCTGTGCGGCGGTTCACCGGTTGTTGGCGCCGGGAAGCAGGATGCAGGTCAGGTGGCTCTGATCCTTAAGGTCGGGAATGCTGAGACCACCGCGGTCCGGGAGGAACCTCCGACCTATGCTGAGGATGCCTCCTCCTGTGAGGCGGATGTGGAGTCTCCGGCCATTATGGCAACGGAATCCTCAGCGCTTTCCACAAGCGTGACGGATAATGTTTCTGAGTCTTCCCAGATGACCGTGAAGTTCGAGGGTAAATCCAGTCTTATCCCCAAAGAGGATGCCAGCCAAGTCACCGCGTTGGTCGTGGCTCTGGTCCAATCCTGCCAGGGCACCGCGAGTGAGGCCACAGTAGCGGAGTGGCGTAAAGCTCGTACGGCGGAGAGTTCCCTTTATCTACGCTTCAAAACACCAGTCAAGGTTGAAGGCGTGCCGGGTAAGACACTTACTCTCAACGCTCTGGTGGTTCCAATGGATAGTGAATCGGCTGGGCGCAAGGTGTTGTTGCTCTCCGATCCGAAGGGAATTGGCGAGTACACCACATACGAAGGTTATGACACCGCGTCGCTGAAGAATTTGCTCGACGCTGTTCGGAAGTAAGGCTGGGTAAGGAAACGCGAAAGGAGCGTATGGAAACATGTTAACGAGCAAGACCATGTGCTGGACAGGGCGCGTGATAGGCGCCTTCTTCCTTTGCTGTCTCGTGCTGGCGCCGTACGGCTGGTGTGATGATGTGGAGGACTTTTTCATTCAGCACAACCAGAGCCGCTATTTCGATTTTCCACAGGATGCGCGGACACTCTCATTGGGAGGCAGCAACCTGGCCACCTCCTCTGACCTGTCCAGTGTATTCGGCAATCCGGCCGGATTGGGTTTTATTGACTCCTGTGGTCTCTCGCTGACCTACTCACACGATGAGATCAGCGGCGAGGAATACCTGATCCAGGAGGGCCAATCCAACTTCAGTGGCGTGGATGAGGACTTTGATGTTGGGACTGTCCGGCTCGCACTCCCTATCCGTGCTGGTGGCACACTCGGTCTCGGTTGGTCAGGCTGGGATTCGGATGTGAATGATTCCCACAACACCAGCACCGAAAAGGATATCTTCCACCTTGGATATGGCGCACGGTTGAATGATTGTATGAGTTTCGGTTACTCACTCAGTTACTTCCGTGATGAACTCGATGCCGCTTGTGGTGACTACGACATGGATGATGGATTTCGCCACACCTTCGGTCTTCAATACCGTCCCACTTCCTGTATGACGGTGGGACTCTCCGGTTTCTTCGCGTCAGGTGAACC
>CAYRBI010000151.1:3958-15340 GCA_964422415.1 uncultured bacterium
TTTGGTTTCGATGTCCGCAAGAACCTGACCCTGGACTATGGCTTCCAGTACCGGTTTATCGGAGATGGGGATATCACCAACACGGTTAGCGCCACATTCCACTTCTAAGCGTTCCTTCCTCAAAGTCGGAACGAATCCCTTTTCATGCCATGGGGGCGGGCCAAAAACTCGCCCCTTTCTTCTGTGTACTGCTTTGAGTGAAGATAGACAGATGAAACGAAATGCAATCGTCGTTGGCGCATCCTCGGGAATCGGAAGAGAATTGGCCAAGATCCTAGCGGCCAATGGATACAATGTCGGGCTGGCCGCACGGAGGCTGAATCTACTTTCTCAACTTGCTGGTGAGCTGCCGACCCAAGCGTTTGTGAGAGCCATTGATGTTTCAAAACCGGCCGAGGCCATGCTTCTCCTGCAGGATCTGATTGCGGAGATGAAGGATGTAGAACTTTTTGTCATCTCCGCTGGGACCGGCTTCCTCAACCCGGATCTCAATTGGGAACTCGAACAAGCCACCATCGACACCAATGTGTCAGGCTTCACCGCGATGGTTAATACCGCAATCAAGCATCTGCAGCTGCGAGGCTCGGGGCATATTGCCTGTATCTCTTCACTGGCAGCGCTGAGAGGGGGCCGTGATGCGCCTGCTTACAATGCCTCCAAGGCGTTTATGTCCAACTACCTCCAAGGGCTACGGCAAAGATTCACCAAAATGAAACTTCCAATTGTAGTCACCGATGTACAACCGGGCTTTGTGGATACCGCGATGGCGCAAGGAGAGGGTTTATTCTGGGTTGCTTCCCCGGAAAAAGCGGCGTACCAGATCTATCAGGCCATCCAAAACCAGCGGAAACATGTGTATGTAACCCGGCGCTGGCGGGTGATCGCTTGGCTTCTCAAAGCCATACCCGATTGGCTTTACGACAGGATGTAAGCCTTCGGGAGCTCGTCATTCCCGCGAAGGCGGGAATCCACTGTGCCCTCACAACTGCGAGTTATTCAGTGGGCTGCATGAGATCTTCTCCAGGCAACAGAGAAACAATTCTGCCTACACAATTCTCGCCTTCCTTCCTTTGGTGTAGCATCTGCTCATGATGACGACCGGCTCCACTTCCACAGGGCTTCTCCCCTACCGGAATCCCCATATTCCCATCGAGGCGCGAATCCATGATCTCCTCGGCCGGATGACCCTGGAGGAGAAGGCCCGTCAGATGGACCAGTACCATGGCTGTATGAACTTCGTGGACCATACCTTTCCCACGCATTCGACGGCGATGGCCAAGGACGGTGCACTGCTCATGGATCGTGTGGAGGCATTGATTGGCCAGGAGGGTGTGGGCTGTATCCATGACCTTTATCCTCCCGGTGCTGGACCGGTTAACCAGCTCCAGGAATATGCCGTCACCAAAACGCGCCTGGGGATCCCGGTTCTGTTCAGCGAGGAAGGACTGCATGGTCTGTGCGGTCCGGGGAACACCATCTTCCCGCAAGCCATCTGTCTCGCCTCCTCCTGGAATCCAGAGATTCTACGCCGGGTAGGGGAGGGCATCGCCACGGAGTTCCGCGCATATGGTATCCACGAGACCTTCAGTCCGGTGCTTGACCTCGCGCGTGAGCCACGCTGGGGGCGGATGGAGGAAACTTTTGGAGAGGACACCTGGCTCTCCAGCCGCATGGCGGTGGCGATGGTGGCGGGGATGCAAGGTGAGGACCTGACCTCGGACAAGGCGATCATCGCCGAGCCAAAGCACTTCGCCGCATATGGGGTCACCCGTGCCGGTGTGAACTGCTCCCCCGCTCACCTGGGAGAGCGGGAATTGCGGACCTGGGTCCTACCCATCTTCGAGGCGGCCATCAGGGAAGCGGGCGCGCTGGGGATCATGGTCTCCTACAACTCCATCGATGGAATCCCCTGTTCCGGGAACAAATGGCTGTTGACCGGGGTGCTCCGCCAGGAGTGGGGTTTCGAGGGATTTGTCCGCTCCGACCTGGGAGCCATCAACCGCCTTCATCGCGATCACCGGACCGCCGGCTCTAATAGCGAGGCCATCCGCCAGTCCATCGAGGCCGGAATGGATATGCAGTATTACGATTTTGAGAGCGAGGAGTATCAGCAGTCCATTGTCCGCATGGTCCAGGAAGGGAAACTGACCATGGAGTCGGTGGACCGCGCAGTGGGCTCCATTTTGCGGGTGAAGTTCCGTCTCGGTCTGTTCGAGAATCCCTATACTGATCCCTCGTTGGTTTCCAAACGGGTACGTTGTCAGGAGCACCTGCGGACAGCGCTCGATGCGGCGCGTGAGGGGATCTGCCTGATGAGGAATGAGGGCGGGTTGCTCCCCCTCAAGAAGGATCTCCGAAAGATCGCCGTCATCGGCCCAAGCGCCGCTGTCCCCCGGATGGGAGACTACACCCCCACTGTGTGGGGCTTCGAACCGGTGACGGTGCTCGATGGGATTCGTGCTCTGGTTTCGCCGGATACGGAGATTCTCTACGCCAAAGGGACTGGCATTCAGGAGAATGAACTCGATCCAGTTCCAGGCGACTGCCTCCGGCTTCCGGATGGCAGCGCGAATGGGTTGCGTGGGGAGTACTTCCCCAATCTCGACCTGGATGGTGAGCCTTGCCTGATCAGGACCGACTCACAGATTGATTTCAATTGGGCCTTCACCAAACCAGCCGAGGGACTGGGGAGCGCGGGGTACTCAGTCCGTTGGACCGGCTCCCTCATTCCCACCCAGACCTTCGAGGGCAGACTGGGCACAGCCAGTCATGACAGCATGAGGTTGTGGGTGGATGGCAACCTGGTGGTGGACAACTGGTGCAAGGGAGCCTATGAAGCCGCCGCGCTCAGCCAGCCGTTCTCTTTCGAGCAGGGCAGGGAATACCGGCTCCGCTTGGATTTCCGCAAGGATGCCAGCGCGATTCAGGTCCTGCTGGGTTGGAACCAGGGAGTAGATGAAATCGATGCGGCCGTGAAAGCCGTCAAAGAGGCGGATGTGGCGGTGGTATGCGTGGGGGACTCCACAATGACATGTGGGGAATCCCGTGACCGGACCAACCTCAACCTCCCAGGTAAACAGCTGGACCTGGTGAAGGCGGTGTATGCCACGGGGACACCGGTTGTGCTGGTTCTTCAGATTGGACGCGGCATGACCCTGACTTGGGAGGCGGAGCATATCCCCGCGATCCTCAACGCCTGGTTTCCTGGTGAGCAGGGTGGCCGGGCGGTGGCCGAGGTGCTCTTCGGGGACACCAACCCAGGGGGTAAGCTCCCGGTGACCTTCCCCAAGTCGGTTGGGCAGATTCCTTTGTACTACAACTCCCTTCCATCCGGTTCACAACGTTATATCGACATGGACCGCGAGCCACTCTACCCCTTCGGACATGGACTCAGTTACACCCGTTTTGAGTATTCCAACCTCCGTGTGAATCCGGAGCGGATTGGCCCCTGGGGTGAGGTGGCCGTTTCGGTGGATGTCCAGAATACAGGCGAATGTCCAGGCGATGAGGTGGTCCAGGTCTATCTCCATGATCTTTATAGCAGTGTGATCCGTCCCATGCAGGAGCTATGTGGCTTCCAACGGATTCATCTCCAGCCGGGGGAGACTCAGCCGGTCTCCTTTACCGTGGGGACACGCCATCTCCGTCTCCTTGACCGGCACTTGGAGTGGGTGGTGGAACCAGGGGAGTTCGAGATTATGGTAGGGGGGAGCTCGGTAACCGTATTGAAAGACCGTTTCGTAGTGGTATAGGAGCCTGTGTTTATAAATGGAGATTGTGTATTCATCCTGGATTCTCGCCTTTGCGGGAATGACGGAATGGGAAAGATGATCAATACAAAGATTCGTCATTCCCGCGAAGGCGGGAATCCAGGGTGCCATTGTCACCTCGACTTTTAGAGCAAGCAGCCAAGGTTTTCTGGAGCACCCTTTGAGGAGCCAGGCTCCCCAGAGGTGTTCACGTGTATACTACGATCCATGTTCAACGAAGGAGGGCTGGTTTCAATGAGAGGTTGTGCGAGTGGTATGGGTAAGCGGATTCTTTCAGTGGGCCTGATGTTAGGAATGGCGGCTGCGTGTTGGTCGGCGCTTCCGTGTGCCTCCCAAGCGGAGACTCCCGAACAACGCGATGTCCGGATGGCCTGGTGGCGTGATGCCAAGTTCGGCATGTTCATCCATTGGGGACTTTATGCGGTGCCAGCGGGAATCTGGAAGGGCAATCCGGTCGAAAGCGCTGGCGAGTGGATCATGTTTAATGGAAAAATCCCGGTTCCCGAATACGAACCTCTGATCAAGGAGTTCAACCCGGTCAAGTATGACCCCAAGGAGTGGGTGCGGATCGCCAAGGATGCCGGGATGAAGTACATCGTCATCACCAGCAAACACCATGATGGCTTCTGCCTCTTCGATAGCAAACTCACCGATTACGATGTCATGAGCACCCCTTACGGGAAAGATCTGCTCAAACCGCTCGCGGATGCCGCCCACGAGGCGGGTCTCAAGATTTGTTGGTACCACTCGATTCTCGATTGGCACCATCCGGATTACCTTCCACGTGGTAAAGATGCCTCGGGTTCCTGGTCCGCGCGTCCCTGGGACACCCGCCCCGCCGAGGGAGCCGATTTCAATCGCTACATCGATTACATGAAAGGGCAACTCCGCGAGCTGCTCACCAACTACGGTGATATCGGCATCATCTGGTTTGATGGTGGCTGGGAACACACCCCCGCTGAGCTGCATTCCGAGTCCGTGGTCGAGATGCTCCACGCGATCCAACCCGGCGTGATCATTAATAACCGGATCCAGATCCCCCAGGATTACGACACCCCCGAGCAACATATCCCCGAAACCGGGATTCCGGGACGTGATTGGGAAACCTGCATGACCATGAATGACACCTGGGGATTCAAGAAGAATGACCAGAACTGGAAATCCAAGGAAGACCTGATCCGTAAGCTCGTGGATATTGTGAGCAAGGGCGGCAATTTCTTGCTCAATGTTGGTCCAACTGGCGAGGGACTGATCCCCGAACCCAGCGTGGAGCGTCTCGCCGCCATGGGTGAGTGGCTTAAAGTTAATGGCGAGAGCATTTATGGCGCCAAGGCAAGCCCCTTCCGTCACCTCGAGTGGGGACGTTGCACCAGCAAGCCTGGCTTCCTGTATCTCCATGTCTTTGAGTGCCCCAATGATCATCTGGTGGTTCCGGGCCTCAAGAACAAGGTGAAGAAAGCCTATCTGCTCTCCGATGCAAAGAAATCTCCGATCCATACCGAGATAGTGGGGGATGATCTGAAAGTCGATGTGGCTGGCGTAACCCCCGATACCATCGACAAGGTGGTGGTGCTCCAGATCGAGGGCGAAGCCGATGTCGACAATACCCTGCGCCCCGCCCAGGATGGCTCGGTTGCGTTGTCCTCCGCTGATGCGGAGCTCCATGGCGAGACCATCAAACATGAGACCAAGGGTGATGTTGACAACATTGGCTTCTGGTCGAACAACGCTGACTGGTTGAGCTGGGAAGTGAAGAATGTTAAAGCCGGCAAGTATCAGGTGAACCTGGATTATGCTTGTCTCAAGGAGAGCGAGGGGAGCAAAGTTGACCTGTCTGCTGGTGGTCAAAGCCTTTCGATCAGCGTCAAAGCCACGGAGTCGTGGGACAAGTTCGTCTCCAGTCCGGTGGGAACTCTCGAAGTTAAGGAATCTGACAAACCAGTGACCTTCGAGTTGCGTGTCAAGGAGAAGCCCGGCTCGGCGGTGATGAATCTGCGTTCGATTAAACTGACTCCTCAATAACATGACACAAACCGCGGAGTGGACGGAGTACCAGGCGTTGTTTGCCGGGTTGGATGAGCTCATCTGGCTGAACCATGCCGGCATTTCGCCCGTGCCGCGGACAGTGGCTGAGGCGATGCACCAGTTCGTGGATGAGCTGGTGCATCGCGGCGCCCTGGGTGTGGCTGACTGGTATGCGGGTATCCAGGAAACCAAACGGCTGGCCGCGCCCTTGTTGAATTGCAGTCCAGCGGATCTTGCGATAACCCCTAACACCACGCATGGGATCAACCTGGTGGCCAATGGGATCCGTTGGGAGGCGGGGGATGAGATCCTCCTCTGCTCGAAGGAGTATCCCGCCAATGTCTATCCCTGGTGGGCGCAACAGGCCAAGGGAGCCCGGCTGGTGTGGGTGTCTCCCCGCGCGGATGGGCGCCTTCCCGTCGAGGATTATGCTCATCTGGTGTCTAAGCGGACACGGGTGATCGCGGTCTCGCATGTCCAATTCGCCTCGGGATACCGCCATGACCTGGCGGGATTGGGAAGTCTCGCCCGGGAGGCGGGAGCCACTTTTGTGGTGGATGCCATTCAATCTTTCCCGGTCTTTCCCATCGATGTGATCGAGTGTGGGATCGATGCCCTCACCACTGGGGCCCAGAAATGGCTCTTGGGTCCCGCTGGAGCCGCCTTCTTCTATACCACCCCGGCGCTGCGCGAGAGTTTGGAGACCACCTGGGTAGGAGCGGATTGTATGGTGGATGGTCTTAATTATCTGGACTACCGTTATGATCTGCTTCCGGATGGACGGCGTTTTGAGAATGCTTGTTTGAATTTTGTTGGGATTGCCGGAGTACGGGCTGCCCTGAGGGTGGTCAAAAGATTTGGACGTGAGCCAATCGAGGTGGCCATCCAGAAGTGGACCGGACAACTCGCCAAGTCTCTCTCGGAGAAAGGTTTTACGATCCATAGCCCCAGAGAAGGAGAGGAGTGGTCAGGTATTCTGGCGGTGACCCATCCGGATGTCACTCCGGGGATTCTCGAAAAGAGGCTGCGTGCCCAAGGCATCATCACCTCGGTCCGGGATGGCTGTTGGCGTCTTTCTCCTCATGCCTACCACACGGATGGTCAATTTGAGAGAATCCTGGATGCAGTCGAGATGGCTCTGGGCGCGTGAAGGAACGAACCGCTGGCGCGAGAATCCATTCTCGCGCCAGACCGGGCGAGGAAATAACGAGGCTTAGCGATGCGAGTTGCCTTAGTGGGTCAGGATGTGTCATCGGTGGAAAAGCTCCTCCCGGCCTACAATATGGTCCGTGATGATGCCAGCCCTGAGGCTGTGATTTCGATCGGAGGAGATGGCACCCTCCTGCAGGCTGAAAGGCTCTATCCAGGCATTCCCAAGCTTCCGCTCCGCTCCTCGGAAACCTCCCGGAAAACCCACCACCACAAGGCAGATTTCCTTCTGGAGAAGCTTATTGCGGGGGTATTGATCGAGGTTCCTCAGATGAAGCTCGAGGCCGCCAAGGGAGAGCACCGGCTGCTGGCACTTAATGACATCATCTTCCACAACAAGATCGTCACCTCGGCGGTGCGTTACAGGGTGGAGATCAATGGGTATAACCACAGCGGCGACATCATCGGAGATGGTATGACCGTGGCGACTCCCTTCGGTAGTACCGCCTACTACCGGAGTATCACCCACAGCATCTTCCAGGTTGGAATTGGCCTGGCCTTCAATAACAGTACCGAACCGGTGGACCATATGGTTTTATCTGAGGACTCCACGATTCGTGTCTGCGTGGTGCGTGGACCGGCATTGGTGGCCGCCGATAACAACCGGGATTGTTTTCACCTGGGTGAGGGAGACAGTGTCACCATTAAACGAGCCACACAACCGGCGAAGATTCTTTCACTCCCATAATTCAGCGGAGGCGCTCTGTCATGTCATTTGAACTACTCAAGGAACTCACCGAAGCCCCTGGTATTCCGGGGCGTGAGGAGGCTGTCCGCGCCATTGTAGAGCGTGAGCTCCAGGGTGTGGTGGAAGCGGTCCGGGTGGATACGTTGGGAAACCTGATCGCCTACCGTCCCGGCACTGGGAAGAAGCCCCGGCGGGTGATGTATGCCGCGCACATGGATGAGATCGGTTTTATTGTGCGTTTCATTGATGATAACGGCTTTTTACGCCTTAATCCCGTGGGTGGGCATGACCCGCGCAACACAGTGGTTCAACGGGTGAAAGTCTTCGGGAAAGAGGAACTTCTGGGTGTGGTCTCCTCCGCCGTCAAGCCGGTGCATATGCAAACCGAGGAAGACAAGAAAAAGGTGTTGGCCATCGATGACCTCTTTGTGGATGTGGGCCTGACGGCTAAGGAGGTCAAGAAGCTCGTTTCGCCGGGAGATATGGTGGTCTTGGATCGTCAGACCAGCAAGATCGGGGGACATGTGAGTGGTAAGGCGATGGATGACCGTACCGCGGTCTACACCCTCCTTCAGGCACTCAAACAATCCGGCTCATGCAAGGATGAAACCTTTGCGGTCTTCACGGTGCAAGAGGAAGTGGGGCTGCGTGGAGCGCAGACCTCGGGGTATGGTGTGGCACCGGAGATCGCCATCGCCTTGGACACTACCCTTGCTCTCGACACCCCGGGAACTGAGGCCAAGGATGCCATCACACGCCTTGGCGAGGGAGTCGGATTGACCATCATGGATGGCTCTTTCATTACTGACCAGGCCCTGTTCAAGGAGTTCGAGAAACTTGCCGAGAAGAACAAATTCAAATACCAACCCAATATCCTGCCACGTGGTGGTACCGATGCCGCCACTATCCAACGCTCCCGCGAAGGCGCGCGCGCGATCACAATCTCGCTTCCTACCCGCTATATCCACAGCTCGATTGAGACGATCGACTGGGGTGATCTGGAGGCCAAGGTGGACCTGGTGGCGGCTTACATGAAAGGGAAGTAGCCTCTGGGGACAACAGTGCCATGGGGGAGATCTCAAATGAGGAGGATATATATGGTATAAATGAATTGTATTGCATCGTCTGATGGCCAAGAATGAATGGCCAGGAGGTTATTTCCGTGGAATTTAGACTCAATCTTCGCCTACATTGTTTCCTCGTCCGTTCTTGCCTTCTTTCTGTCTTTTTCTCTTTTGTCTTGATCTCCGAGGAGTCCATTGCCACGCCCAAGGACTCCTTCCCCTATTCAGACACCATCGCTGAGGTCAGCGAGTATGTGGCCGCGACGATGAAGACCAAACAGATCGAGGGCCTCTCGATTGCCTTGATGGATCACGAGGAGATTGCCTGGGCCCAGGGGTTTGGGTGGGCGGATAAGGCCAACGGCATGAAGGTAACCACCAATACCATCTTCCACATTGGTTCGGTCAGTAAAATCCTCACTACTGCCTCAGTCATGGTCCTGGTGGATGAGGGTAAGGTCGATCTCGATCAACCTGTCAAGAACTACCTCCCCGCTTTTAGTCTCCTCTCCCCAAGTTATGAGCAAGTAACGGTGCGGATGTTGCTGAATCACCAGTCCGGCATTCCGGGCGCGTTGTTTAATTACTCAATTTCCACCAAGCCTTTGGATGGATTTACCCAACGGGTTTTGGATTGGTTGCCAGGAGAGTATGCCCAGTATTCTCCAGGTTATTTTAGTGTCTATTGCAATAATGGGTTTACTCTGCTGGAGGAGATAGTCCGGGTCGTATCCGGCCAAACTTACCTTGACTTTGTGAAAGAAAGAATCCTGGAAAAACTCGGGATGAGTTCGACGGGATATGAGACTGACAATCCGGAGATCCAAGCCCGCCTTTCCAAAGCGTATATGAATGGGGAAGAGATGCAGGCGGAGTATCTGAACTTTGGGGGAACAGGTGGTTTTTCATCTACCCCTACAGATATGTGCCATTTTCTGGCCATGATCGCCGGCGATGGAACGGCCAATGGCCAGCGGATTCTCACACCTGAGTCGGTGGCCATGATGTGTTCCGACCAGACCCTGTCGGCCACAGTCCGGCTGGCGGATGGATTGTTGAAACCCGGTCTCGGTTGGGATCTCTATGCGGATCCCGAGATGGCCTATGCGGGTCCAGCTCCCGCCAAGGGGGGAGATACGGTGTTGTTTGGTTCTCAAATTCTGGTTCTGCCTGATTATCACTTGGGGGCAGTGGTGACGATGAACCTTTCGGGAAGCTCCATCGCCTTGAGTATTTGTGAGGAAGCTTTGATGGCGGCGCTTGAGGAGCGTTATAGCCTTCCTCGCCCAGCGGCCTACCAGCTTCCCGCCGTGGCGACACCGGCAATAGACATGGCAAGTTTGGAAGGTATTTACGCGAGCAATACTTTTGGCGGGTTAATAGATCTTCAGGTGGTGGCTGCAAATTCCATCCAGATGTGGGTGACCCGGGGTGATTCTTACGTCAACATGGCTGGGACCTTAACTTACCGGGAAAATGGTTGGTTCTATTCAGAGTCCATGCCCACGTATGGATTCAGTGTTGATGAGTTGGATGGTCAGACCGTGCTCCTGGCTCACTCTATCGGGAATACTACCGCTGAGACCTTGGTGGTGGGTGAAAGACTTGATACTCCTCCGGACCTTTCTGATGCGTGGACCGCACGCTTGGACACCCAATGGTTGGCTGTGAATCTCTCCCCCATGTTTTATACCTTCGATATTTACTCCCCCCTGCTGGTGCTCCGGGAACGGTCTGGTTGGCTGACCTGTGAATATGGAGTAACTGGATCGGCGGGTATGGGTTCCTCACTGTTGCCATCTCCTGATGAGGTCCGGGTGGAGAGTCTTCTCAAGTCATTGGCCTTCAAGGTTACCAAGACAACGGAGGGGATTCCTACGACCAGTTCCACACAAGTCATCGTACCGTTGAATGATGACCTGGCCTGGACACCCCAGCAATTCGATTGTAGAGAACTAACTCACTTGCAGGTGGTGGATATGAGCGGTGAGGAGTGGCTGAGATTTGGATCGAAGGCAACTCTTCAACGTCCTCTGAATACTGTTCCGGTTCTCACACCGGGAACCCAGCGGACCGTTGATCTAGTGCCGGACATGGGGCAATGGTTCAAACTGGCCGATGGAACCACTCCTCCCTCCGCGGTCACTGTGGTGGGAGATCCGGAGATCCGTTGGGGAATCTACAATGATGAGCTTCGTCCCATCGAAACTGGGTGGGGTGGTTTTCATTATTCCTCTCAAACCAAAGCAACAACCACATGCTGGTATCTCTATCTGGCAACCATGAAGCAAGGTAGCGCTGTCATTGAGGTTCTGGGTGCGAGCAGCCACCAAAATTGGGCACGGTTCGAATAGTTTTGCTACCAGCCTTGTATCTTAAATAATAAAATACATCTGGGATCCGGCTTTGAAAGAAGTAAACCCGGTACAAAGAGTGTGATTTTTATCGATTATTATCAGATATTAGGAGGTTCTTGATTATGAACTGTTACAGTATCCAACATTGGTTGTCTCGCTCAATCCTGTTTGGTCTTGGAATTGTATTCTTCTTGTTTATTTTCTTCCCAAGTCAGGCCGCCACACCGCCTAAGGATACCTTCTCTTATTCGGATACAATTGCGGAGGTC
>CAYRBI010000152.1:0-15338 GCA_964422415.1 uncultured bacterium
ACCGCCAGGACATTCTGAATGGGTTTATCACCTCCCATTCCCGCGGGAGGTGGTTCATCAGGAACCTCCTCGCTGGGTTCCCCCTCCCCAGGCGTGGGTTCCGGTATGGCTTCCTCTTGCCCAGGAAGTGTGTATTTGGGATAGCGCGAAAAAACTGTCTCGAGTAAACCGCGTGAGACATACACCTCTCCACGCCGTTGGGTGGGGGTATCCGGCCATTCCACAATCTCACCACCCACACGTCCCATGGGAGACTCCACCACCAGGGCAAAGGTCAATCCACTCTCGGGCTCCACCAGAATTCCCCGGCGTAGGAGCGCATTCCAAGAGAGTGAAGCCCCCAACACCGCCTGGATATCCGTCAGCGAATAAACATTCCGGTCACCCGCCTGCTCGTCCACGGGCACCTTCTGCAACAAAGCCTCCAAAGCCGATTGCGCCGGGAGAGGGCTGTGATTCGCAAGCAGACAGATCAAGATCAGAAAGAATTTCCCCGCCAAGCAGGCATGCCGGTTCATATGGGGATCTTAGCAGTCCGCTTTCCCTTCCGGCAACAGGAGAGAAGATTCCCCCTCGCCCTCTTGTATCGCACGGGTGGGTGCGATTGGGAGAGGGGAGCAGGGGGGTGAGGTAGCTTTCCCGGTCATGGTGGACACCGCCTGGAAAACCCTCTCCACTGAGAGGGACTTCATACACTCCCGTTCCAAGGGGCACTCACGCAGAAAACAGGGTGAACACGTGACCTCCGATTGAAGAACCACATGGTGAGTGGCTTGAGGGCCTGTCCAGGATGAGTCAGTCGATCCAAAGAGGGCCACAGCCGGAGTACCCACTGCATCCGCCAAGTGCATCGGACCGCTGTCATTGGTGATCAAACAAGCCGAGAGGGAGATCAAGGCCATCAGTTCCCGCAGGTTTGTTTGACCAGCCAGATTTACTCCCTGTCCAGCAGGTAATCCGGAGAGGATGAACTCCCCTTGTTCACGGTCCTTTTCTGTCCCAGACACGGCCACGAAACAACCCTGACCGGCTAGCCGCTGGGCGGTTTCACGAAACCACTCACTCTCCCAGCATTTAGCGGATCCAAATGCCGCTCCGGAAGCAATACTTACCACGAGCATGGATTCAGCAACCCCAAGGGCGCCAAGGCGCTCCTTACCGGAGCGGATCTCCTCCTCCGATAGAAAGAGCCGTGGCTGACGATCCACCGCCATGCTTCGCCACTGACTGGGCAGAAGGTGAAGGTAGTAGTCCACCATGTGCATATACCGCATCCAGGGCCAGCAGATGACCCCCCGGGTGAGGAGCAGCCCCCTCCAGTCACGCCGGTAGCCAATCCTCTTGGGAATCCCCAGACTCTTGGCGGTCTTGGCGGTTGAATAGGAATTGGTCAACAGATAGACCTTATCAAAACCCACCGCCTGGATGGATTCAAGCACCTCCGGGGATTTCTTCTCCTCCACCGGAAAAATCCGTTCAACACCGGGGAAGTGCTCAAACAGCACTGCCGTCGGCGGGGGACCCCAGACCGAACAAGGCCCCTCACGCTCGATCAACAGACGGATGGCGGGGGTGGCCATGACAGCATCCCCAATCCAATTGGGTAGACGAACAAGGATTCCGCTCATGATGATTCGTGGGAAGGCTCTGAGGATACCGGCGGTATCCTCAAGAAAACCTCCATCACCGCTCCTTCTTGATTTCCACGGTTGGCAGGGACCAGCCGGCCCTGGTGGATGTCCACAATGATGCTGTGGACCCACGCCAGGCCCAGTCCGCCCTGACGTTTCTTGGTAGTGAAATCGAAATGAAAGATCTGTTGCAGCTCCACACCCTCCAGCCGGTGACCAAAGGGATTCTGGAATCCAGTACCATTGTCAGCGACACGCAGCACCGCCCAGCCATCCGATTGACGGCAGTCGATCTCCACCTTACCGGGAGGAGTGGAGCGCTCGGCTTGCCGTTCAGCGATAGACTGGGTGGCATTGGCCAAGAGGTTGAAGAGGACCAGTTTGAGCAGACGTGGATCGGCCAACGCGCAGGGACTCTCTCCCCCCTCGATAAACTCATAATCCACCTGGCGCGAGGTGGAATGGCGGTAGAGCTCGATGACCTCAGCTACTACGGAGTTCAGGTCCACGTGTTCGAACTGGGGCTCACGGGTATAGCTGAAGGCACGATAAACATTGACCACCTCCTGGAGGAGCACGGTGGTTTTGCGGAGCCCCTCGACAGCGGCCTCGACCATCTCCTTCTTCTCTCCGGGCACCTGCACGATGCCCCGGCGGAAGGCGGTCCGGAGGGTTTCCAGTTCCAGCCGTCCTGTAGCCAGAATGTTGGTCAGGTCGTGTCCCATGCTGGCGGAAAGATCGATGCTGACCTCATAGCGTCCACGATCCAGGGCCTCTAACCGCTCCAGCGAGCGGGTCAGGATCAGCCCCATCTGCCGCACCAAACCCCGGAAATAGGGGAGCGCGATGCGGGGCTCCTCTTCGCCACGAGGTACGGCGGCCAGCAGTAGGCCCATCCTCTCTCCGCGCCGTTGGACCACTCCCCCTAACCAGATTCGTCCCTCCCCAGTGGCTTTACCAGAGGTGAATGCTCCGCCCTTCATGGGTTGTTGAAGCAGTTCCCCCTCAGACTCACTGGCCTGCGTAAACCAGGCCAGATCCTCTGGATGTGGGCGGATCTCATCCTTCCATGCGGGATCTTCACCGCCGGAGAAAATGACATGGGATGCCTGACTTCCATTACCCGGGATGGGCATCCAAACCACACATTCATATCCCATCCCCTCCCGGATCATATTCAGCGCCGCTTCCCAGAAGGAGGCATCTTTGTTCGGTAGGTCCTGCGATGTATCACCCAACCGCTCACCGAGATCCGAAAGGTCGAAGTGCACGGCGGTCAGCCGGGTTCCACGCGCCATGGAGTTATAGGCACGTTCCACTTCATGACGGGGATGGGTAATGATCGGTGGAGGTTGATCCGCCGGGCTGGCCAAGGCACGGGCGATCCGCGCCAGGGGACGGATGGCGCCTGAGAAAAGCAGCAATGTGATGAGGAAACTGGCGAGCAGGAAGAGGAGGGCATAGCTACGATACACAATCACCAGAGCCTCAACCTGAGGGATGTCCGGCCAGCTCAAAAGATGGACCCAAACCTCATACCCCTCCGACACCGTCCCACGCGCGGTGAACTCAAAATCGCGTGTAAACAGACAGTTTTGCCAGGTGTTGAAAGTCTTCCGCTTCTCTTCCGCATTGGGGGGTTCATCACTAAAGAGCATTACCCCAGAGGCATTGGTAACCTCGAAATAGACAGCAGGGAAATCGGGCTGATTGATGAGGGTTTTGACATCCGTGGAGGCCCGTTCGATTTCCTCCCTCACCGCCGCGGTTTTGAGCGGACCACTTGTCCGGATCGCCTTCATGCGCCGTTGGATATCAGTCAGGGGATGGATCTTCTCGATAATGATGTCCTTCTTCTTCAGGTTGAAATTGTTCTCCATCAGCGCCAGCACCAATAGGTCGATGACCACGACCGCGGTTAAAAGGGCCACGGTGAGCAGGCGGAAACGGTAACGTCCCGATAGAGAAGACCCTTTGAATAAGCTCATGAGAGTGACATTAAGGTGGCAGCTCCCCGCCTTCTCAACAAGGGGAATGGGTAGCAAGTCCCCTCTCCTTGTGGGAGAGGGGATTTAGGGGTGAGGTTGAGGGGTGAGGTTAGGGGTGAAGCCGGCTATGGCTCCCAGGCAGTCGCGCCTTCTTCAAAGAGGTCATAACCGAATTTCTCACGGTTATAACGCCCGGCATCTCCGACCACATAGAAACGGAACTCCTCTAGCCGTAGTGCACGGAAGGTCTCTTCATCCACCCAATCCCGGAACTCGACTGGGTAATCCGGATTCCGCAAAATCCCCATCTCGACCACCCAGGTGGGATGCATCATCGCTAGTAAGGGCCAATCCTCGCCAACCACATAAGCCGTGTTCCTTTTCTGGGAAGCCAGCAGTAGCTGTTGGGCTCCACGAACCTGGTCAAAACGTTTGGTGGCTTCCTCCACCAGCAGCCCACGCACTGGCTTGAGTTGCAGACCCAGCTCCTGGGCGGGATGGGCGGGCAGGATGGGAACCGAGAGGACTCCCCACAGAGCCAAGAGGGGTAACCCAATGGTCAAGTACCCACGTGGCACCAACACCCCCACCAGGACCGACAGGAACAGAATGAGGACCGTCATCGGTCCAGCAGTCGTATGGAAGACTCCAAAGGTAATCCCTCCCGCCACCAGCCCACATGTGGAGAGCACACACAAGGTCCGCTCGGATTCTTCCAGATCATGCCAATCCCGCCGTAAACGCCACACCGCGATCACCAGCAGGAACAGTACAGGTGGCGGGAAGACATCATGAAGCAGGTGGTATCCCAGCTGCGGGATATCCAGGAAGACCTCTGGAACGGCGGTGAGGGGAAGCTCGAATCCTCCTGGTCTCAGAGCGAGACTCGCGCCGAGGGCCAGGAATGCGGTCACCGTGACAAGGAGGCTCGCGAGGAACCGCCGCGAAAGTGAAGACTCGAAAACTGATATGGTCAGAATCCAGACCGGGAGAAACACCAAGCAAGGCCAACGGAAACCGGCGGCCAGACCGAGAAGGAGACCACTGACCACGTAGTAGCCATAGAGCGGATTCTCACTGGATAGACCTCGCACCAGCAAAACCACCGAAATGCTCAGAGCCAGGGTCTGCCAAACTGGATCGAGACCCGTACCGCAACCGAGCAGGAACAGCGGGTGCAGGAGGATGCTTAAAGCAATCAACCGCCGCCGCCAGATTGCGATCTCATCAGGCAATAACATCCAGATCAGAACCGCCGCGATCCCCGCCACCAAGTGAGTAGTGAACACAGCGGTCCACCCGCCCATGGGCTGAAGTAGGCTCAAGATTCTGATGAACAAAGGTGAGGCGGGAAGATCTTCAGTGAGTAAGGTCCCCGTCCGGTGAAGCCACTCCGCAGCCAGCGCGGCGGACCAGGCCTCGGTCCACGATCCATGCCCCAAGAAACCAAAGGGCGCCAAAATCGGAACCACGCAGATCAGTGAGAAGAGAATCCGGGGACCAGGAACCTTAGCGAGAAACTCGCATAGCCCCCATCCCAGAAAAAGCAGGCCAAACCATCCCAACGCCCAACACGCCAGGAGATGCTCAACTCTCTCGCCCGGATCGGGATTGCCCCCAATCAGCCGGTGAACCCCACCCGGCGCTTGGCAAACCCCCGCCAGTAGAAAGGCTACCCCCGCCAGGGTCACCACCGTGGCCGGGATCGCACGAGACTCCTGGAGGTCATCGCGCTCACCCCGGTAAGCTCCATCACAAAGATTCACGAAATCTCTCCCCATCCTTCCTGGTTTGTTTCCCCAGGGCCAACAGCTGAAGAGAGTGGAGAAAGATCCCACCCAGCAGATTCAAGGAATTCATATGTCCACTCCAGATTGAGCAGGAAACCCAACGATTCACTTTCAAGTTGACGACGCCCCGTGGAGAGCCCCTCTTGAACAGCTGGATCCAGAAGAACAGATTGTTGGACATGTGGAAGCAAATCCAGAACTTTGGGGTGATGCAGGATCAGGCTCTGGTATAGTGTCTGTGTACCACTGGGTGGTTTCCCGCGTCCGGTGATGCGTTGCATAGCCTTCTTGGCGACCTTCGTAGCGAAGTGGATTTTGCCCGCGAGACGTACTCGTAGGTTTGGATTCACCAGATCGCACGCCGCAATACCTCCATCTAGGGGCAGGGAAGACAAATACGGATCCAGAGCTTCTATTAATGCGGCGGAAAGGCCGCTCCCCCGGCGGAAAACAGGTGGAATAGGTCTGGCCCAATCGACAAAAGCGGCGTGGAAGAAAGGAGCCAGCACATCCCGCTCCAGTGTGGCGGCTGAGTATTCCATTCCCACCCAACGCCCCATTCGCTCATTCAGGTAAAACTCATCCGTACTCAACAGCCAACTGGTATCATATTTACGCAGGATAAGGTTCAGGTTCTCCAGACAATATGTCTGGATCCGTTCACGATATTCAGGTGTGAAGAGCGAAAGGTCCACACCCTGGTTGGTCCACATCCTCCAACGGGCCAGAGAGTTGACCAGATGGGGAGAAACCGAGGCGGCATCTGGTTGACCTGGATAATAAAAACCACGGATGTATTCCCCATTCTGTCCGGATAGGCGCGGGCGTTGATCGATTTGGGAATTCACCCACTCCAAAACCCCTCGTCCGAAGGGATTGGCACTGTAACCCGTCTTGAGTGAGGCAGACTTAATGAACGGGAGGATCTCCTCTGGAAGAAGAGCCGCGAGCCGGGCCAGATCCACCCAATGCTGGGTCATCCCCTCGTGTTCGGCAATCCTCTTTGCCAGCACGCAGTCATGACTGCCCGCCATGCCCAGAGTGACAGCCCGGAGCTCACGGCGCTTGGCCTCCGGGATCGCGGCGAGAATCAAACGGCTATCGAGCCCACCGCTCAATTCCAGATCCGCCTCCGGAAACGCCGCAAGACAGGCCATGACACCCTTCCGTAGGATCTCCACCCCTTCTTTAACGAGTGCATTGCGATTTTGTGAAGTCCGCTGTGGAAATCCGCATGAGGATGCAGAGTGTTCCACCTGGCAGCCACCTGCACGTAGATGGATCACCGCTCCAGCCGGAAGCTTGCGTGTCTTCTGAAATCCACACATCTCCCCCAAGTGGTGCCCAAGTAATCCCAATACACCGAATGCATCCAGGTCGATCTGATCTCCCGACACCAGCGCCACTAGCAGAGCTGAGGAACCCGCCACCGCACCCTCTGGGCTGGTGTGGTAGAAGATATGCTGTAAACCATACCGGTCAGTGAAGGCGGTAAATCCCATCTCCGCCTCTCGAATCAGGCAACCACCCGCTGGCGGGGCAAGGTCAGAAAAACAGGAATTTCCAGAAATGGTGAACCGTTTCGCCAGCTCACCGGGGGAGATCCTCACACCACGGGTGGGATCATGGAAACCCTTGCCAACCGGGAGACACCCTATGGAACCTTGCTCCTGGCGTGGACTATTTCCTCCCGTCCCACTGAACAAGATCCAATCCCCGGAACCAGTCCGTAGCTCCTGAATCCTCTCTCGTGGAGAGAGCCGTTCGAGCGCAGCTCTGGCTCTCACAACCTGAGCGGGGAGCTGGTTGGAAAGACCGGCGGGGGGTGTCAGAGTAATGATAGCAAAGTGGCTCATAGCTGCTGCTTTGGGGGCGAGGCAGTCTACGAGCCACACGCTCAGGGGACAAGCGGGGGATGGAATGTAAACTAACCGGTTATTGTATCTTGCGGCGGATCAGCCCCACCACCACTCCCACAATCCGGAAACGGTCCTCGGGGGTGACAATGATCGGATCGTAATCCTTGTTCTCCGCCTTGAGGACAATCCGCTCCTCCTCAGGGAGATAGCGCTTCACTGTCGCTTCGTCATTCACCGTAGCGACCACGATCTCATGGGGACGCGCAATGCGTTGCTTCCTGACCACCGCCAGGTCACCATCGAAAATGCCCACATCGATCATGCTGTCACCATTAACCCGCAACCCAAACAGATCCACGTTGGGGCCACCGCCGAAAATCGCCTGGTCGACACCAATCTCATCCTCCTTGTTCTCCTCGGCCAGGATGGGTGAGCCGGCGGCGACACGGCCGACGATGGGAAGCGACTTCCACCAATGACTCAGGCCCTCCGGTAACCTGCGGTCGGGGAAAGGGACCACATTGTCCGGAAGATCCTTCTTGTGTTCACGTTTGACTCCCACCGGGCGGGTATTCTGGAATGGAGAGGAACCATCGGGATTACGCAGACGAAGCCCGCGTCTTGAACCTTTCTGGTGTTCGATATAGCCCAGCTCGGTAAGTGCACGTAGGTGATAGCGGATGCCATTGGTTGAGGCGATCCCGAAGGCATCACCTAACTCCCTTAATGTTGGAGGAAAACCCTTCTCCTCCACATTCCGGCGGATGAACTCCCAGATCTCACGCTGGATTTCCGAGATCTCCTCCACCTGGGATCTGGTTCGCTTGCGTTTACCTGAGGGTTTTGTTGTGGTTTGTTCATTCTCTTTGCCCATAATCCACCTCATGACTATACAGTCACTATAGTGCACAAAGATGCAGACTTCAAGAGTAAATTTGGGGAGTTTTTATTGAAAAGAGTAAGCAGCACTACTTGTTGTCATCGTGTGGGTGGATCTCAAAGATATCATCAAGATGCGCCGACACGAGGATATGCCGGATCAACCGGCGGGGATTGGTCAGACACAGTCCGCCTTCATTTTCACGAACCATCTGGTAAATCGGCACAAACTCCGCTAGTCCGCTCGAATCAATATAAAGCAGGTCACTCATATCCACATCGATGTGTTTATACCCGCAAGAGACGAGACGATCAAATTCCGCGCGCAAACGTTTCACTTCGGTCTGACTCAACCTACCCGCCAAATGGACCGTGACTTTTTCGGGCGATTCTGTGTCGATCTCGGAGGATATTTCGAGCATGAACGCTGGACTCACGTGAGGTTCCTCCTGCAGTAGAGAGTGGTTCAGTTTATCTCTGGTCCGATATCCAAGACCATGTCAAGATGGGCTGATGTAAAAAGATGCCGGATGATACGGCGGGGATTAACCAGTTTGAGAGATCCCTGGGCCTGCTTGAAACGCTCATTGACTGGCAGGAAAGCGGCCAATCCAGACGAATCCAGATAGGAGAGCTCCGCCAGATCAATTTCAAGATGTTTACACCCACTCGCCTGGACCCGATTAATTTCCAACTGGAATTGCCGGATATGTGGCCACGTAAGTTGCCCTTTCAATAAGGCACGTATGCCTCCCTCTCCCGGCAGGGCCTCCAAAACCACCTTCAGCCCTTTTTCTTGTTCCATCTCCAAAATCTCCGGCTCTTCAAAGCCTTGTACTTGGTCTCGGTATCAGGCCAGTCTACTGTAACAGAACTGTCAACTGAAGCCGTAGGACCTTCTTATGATCGTCAAAAATCAACGATTTCTTAGTCTTCTTCTCGGCGAAGCCGAGTTCTGGCACGAAAATGTACACATCCGTGCGGGAATTCCCCTGCTCATAAGGGAATTCCCGCACTTGCACACTCCTTGCGGGGATGTTTCATGGCGTTCTTGCAGAGAATGCCAATTCTTCCATTCCCGTAGTAATAATCATAACGCAGATTGCCTCTCAAGAGCAGTACTTTCAAGCCTTGAGATTTAAACAATAAATCAATAGCTCGCCTCCACATGGACCGTGCCTTGTAGGCCGGTCAAGTCAATATCCCCTTTTTCGGCATCAAACCGGTCAGAGGTTTCTCCATTCACCTTCACTGATTTGATTGACCGTTTCTCTGGGTGACGAATGCGGAGCAAGGTACGTTCTGGCTGCGAACGCAGATCAAGTTGAGCATTCGCTATAATCGTATTCTGATCCGCCGAGGGAAGATATTCGACTGAAACCTTTCCATACCGGGTGGCGACTCCATTGGCACGGAGAGGTATCTCCTGAGTAAACCATTCCCGTGGCAGCGCCCGTCCCAGATGCAACGTACCCCTGGTCGTGTAGACAAACATGTAACGCAACCAGTTGACCGCATTGGACTCATCGCTGGTTTTATAATGAGCGCAGTTCGAGAAGCCCAGGAAGGGGAAGGGATGCTCCACCAAAGCATTTATCTCCTCGCTGTAACAAGCACACCAGGCATTGAAGAACATCCAGATGTAGACTTCGGGTTCATCCCGCTCAAGGAAGGGAAGCAATCCCGCTAGGAGGTTCGGCTGAATGGAGAATCCGGCGTTATCAAACCAGTTGTCCTCGATGTTGGGGATTGGATAACCAAACGGCGGGGAGGGATAACGGTTGTCCTGGAAGTCATCCAGGATCCAGCCGGCCTCCTTGCCATCGACAGGGAAGAGACCGGAAATGAGCAGATAGACCGAGCCCTCCAGTACTTCGCGGGCCCAGCCAAAATCACGGCCTCTCAGGTACAGACGGCTGGGATAGATCGGAACCCAGCGGCCATCCCTCAACCGTGCCAGGGGGGTATGCTGGCGCATGGTCTCGAAGCCCTTGACCAGATCCTTGCCATAAGCGTCAGCCTCTTGTTGAAGCCGTGCCGCCTCAGGATGTCCAATGGCGGCCAGGGCCTTGGCGGCCTGGTTGACCCCACGCCAGGTAAGTGCATTCGTCGAGAGCCAGTAGCAATAGTCACCGACATCCTCGAGAGCTCCAGCGGGAAGGAAGCCATATTCCCAACCCCGTGAATGTGGCAGGGATTTCATGGTCTCCTTACGTTGACGGAAGACCCATTCCATCCCGGCGATCAAAGGAGCTGCGGTCTGTTTAAGCCAGTCCTCATCTCCAGAGAGGAAATAGTGTTCCGCGATCATCCACAGCACCCACCCATGATGCTGGGTGTAGGTCTTGCCCGCCTCGAATCCACCCGCGCCAAAAAAGACCCCCTCTTTATCCGTGAATCTGCCCAATGTCTCCTTGGTGCTCTGGTATTTGATCCACAGATCGATACGTTTCTGGGCATCCTCATGCAGACCGCGTTGATCCAGCTCATGAATAATCATGCAGGATTCATTGGTGTAGTTGCCATATACCGAGGTTCCAACCGAGGTGTTGATCAGGCCATCTCCATCCGGCATGAGGATATCGCTGATCTGGACATGCGAGAGATGCGAGGCATGGAGCGAATCCAGACGGGGTTCGGCGGTCTGAATGGAAGCCCCACGCGCATTCTCCGCCAGCCAGAAGGTACGCACTTCGCGGTAACAGTTTTCGAAATCGAGCGAGGCGAGCTTCTCCAGTTCCTCCGGCTTATCCACCACAATATAGGGTACTACAAGAACCACTTCACAAGATTGACCCGGCTCCAGGTCCTGCGATAAAAGAAGCCCACCCTTCTCCTCCTTAACCGCCATTCCCGTCCGCAGTGAGGCGCGGGTGACTGGACCACCCTCCCACTCCGAGGTGATCAAGCCGGCCTTGAATACAATGGGGTCACGCGGTGAGACAGGTATCAGGTTGCCATCCCAGTTTGGGTTATGACGGGCATTCTGACGGTTTTCCGAACGGCGCGACTGGGAGGAGTATTGCATCGGCAGTTCCGCACGGGCGGACTCGCTACCGGTATTGGTAAGGCGGAAACGTACCATCCCGACGACGGTATCATCTCCCTGCAGATTCCCCTCAAGGATGGGTTTTTCCAGGGGCACCGCGAAAGCGGTCTGTTCAATCCGGATATCCTTGTTCCGGAATTGGTGATGATCCACCAGGACCGGTCCGGGATCCGCGAAACGCGCTTCCACGGGAAGTTGTTCCAGACCGAAATAGAATCGGCCATTATCCTGGTTCTTAAAGCGGGCGCTATCCTTCCCCTGCACGAGCGGGAAGGTTCCTTTCTGGAGCACAATATCTCCATTGGCCTCGATCCAGATACGTTCGTGGGCCAACTTGCACCCCAAGGGCATCCCCACTGCATGACGGCGTGGCTGGCCATTGAAGGCTCCACCGAAGGATTGCTCCTCATGATCCAGCACACGCTGAGAGAAGGTCTTCGAACCCTCGATCCGTTTCTGGTAATCAGCGAAAGAGGTGGCGTCACCGGCACGGGTGATATAGACACCACGGTCCTCAAACCAGATGGGGCCCTGTGCCTCCAGCGAGGCCAGCGAAATCGTGAAGGTATCCTCCGCAAGGGTAAAGGTTACATGTCCCTCATCGCCACTCTGGTACCCGGCCGGCTTCATGTGGGCTAGGCTTATCTGAAAGACTCTTTCACCGCTGGCGTTGAGGCGGATGGAGTTTCCCTCCACCGTGGCTCCCGAGACCGCCGCCACCTTCTGGATCACGGCGTTGTAAGTGGAGAGATCGATCCGGCCGCCCGTGGTGGCTTTCCCGGCGTCCAGGTGGACCCGGATGGTGGTGGTGGAGGCGGGTGCGGTGGTGAAGATCCGGGTGGTCTTGATCTGGGTGAGGTCCTTAACCTCTAAGCGGATTCCAACTGTCCGCCGGAAGGTGACATCGTACATGGTCATCTCCGGAAACTCACTCGTCAGGGGACGGAAGGTGATGCGCGCGGTGTTCTGATCCAGCCACTTGACCTCCGTGTTGGCCCCAGTCCACCCGGAGGTAAACCAGTCATCAATGGGGAACCAGCCAAAGCGGCAGGGATCCTCGAAGGGGCGCGAGTCTTCGATACGCCTCTCCGGCCAGGTGTGATGCAGGTAAGAGAGTCCCACTTCCGATGGAGACTGCCCGGTAAAGACAACCTCGACCGCCGCGATATCGCGTGGTTCCTCGAAACGTATTTCGCCTAAGGGCGGATTGGGCAGCGCAAAGGGGGCGATATCAAAAGCCGCTCCCCCATCCTGGCCTGAAACTGGCAAGGGTGACATAAGGATTCCTCCTGTCAGGAGAAAAGTGAACATGAACACACGAATTACATCCAAACCACGGGTCATCGGGGCCTCCTTGGGAAATGGGTAGAGTCAGTGGATGGGAAAGAGTAGAACCATGATGGAAATGGAACAACCGGTTTGCTGTTACAGCAAGTCCCATCCCCTCCCACACACCCGCTCATCGTGGTAGTTTCCGGGCAAGTTGTCCAGTTTCAGAGCATTGTCCGTCCCGCGGGACTCATCGCTCTGTAGCCGGCGTCTCATCTCAAAGAGGGAGTCTCTCCAATGTCCAAAGACCTTCGTAAGGTCCACTTCGTCGTTAGCACTCACTGGGATCGTGAGTGGTACCAGTCATTCCAAGGATTCCGCTACCGCCTCGTACGAATGCTGGATGAGCTTCTGGAGACGATGGAAAAAGATCCGCGCTTTGCCCACTTTGATACGGATGGGCAAGCAATTGTCCTTGAGGACTATCTCGCCATCCGTCCCGAACGGAGAGAGAAGGTTAAGGCCTTGGTTGAGCAGGGCCGTCTAGCGGTAGGACCCTGGTATGTGCTGCCGGATGAGTTCCTGGTCAGCGGCGAATCACTGATCCGGAACCTCAAAGAGGGCATCCGTGTAGCCGAATCCTTTGGCAAGTCCTCGCGGGCTGGGTTTGTGTGTGACATCTTCGGTCACACAGGCCAGATCCCCCAGATCCTGCGTGGCTTTGACATCGACAGCTTCCTCATGTGGCGCGGAATGAATGAGAAGGTCTGCACCGCAAATTTCCGTTGGCAAAGCCCGGATGGCAGCGAAGTCCTCACCTACCGGTTTGGACCGATGTGGGGATATTGTGATTATGACTTCCGGGTCCGCAAATCCAACCAGCTCCTCGCAAATCCCACACAAGAGGAAATGGTGAACGCGCTGGTGGAGATGATCCCTCTCCTGGCCCAACGCACCTCCACACAAACCCTGTTGGTCTTCGATGGAGGCGACCATATCGAGATCGAGCCCTCCACTCCAGACCTGATCGAAGCCGCCAACAAGCGTCTGGAAGCCCAGGGGTTCCGGATTGAGATGAGCACCTTGCCCCGTTATACCGCGGACATCGCCGCCGAGGAGGACTGCATCTCGGATGTGATCATTGGCGAACTCCGCGAACCCTCGAATCGGTCCGATGAACAGTGGCTCATTCCGGGCGTTCTCTCCAGCCGGATTCACCAAAAACAAAAAAACCGTGCCTGCGAGAATCTCCTCTGCCAATGGGCTGAGCCCTTTTCCGCCCTGGCACGGCGGTATGGTTTGAAAGGCTCTGAGTCCTTCCTGCACTCCGCTTGGCGGACCCTTCTGGAAAATCATCCTCATGACAGTATCTGTGGTTGCAGTATTGACCAGGTCCATAAGGATATTGACTTCCGCTTTGACCAGGTCACGGGGATCGCGGAAGAGGTTCTCGCCGATGCCCTGCAACATGCCGCCCGCGCGATTCCGGGAGAGGTCACCACTCAGCGTTTCCCAGTGGTGGTGGCGAATCCCCTTCCCTTCGCGCGCAATGAAGTGGTGGATCTGACCCTGGAAATTCCACCGGATTGCCCGGCTTATCAGGAATTCTTCGGATATGAGCTGAAGCCCGGTTTCCGTCTCTTCACCCCCGAGGGCAACGAAGTCCCCTACCAGCTGGTCCATCAGGACATGAACCGTTTGCGCTTCATCCGCCGTTTACGCAAGTTCCCGGATGCCCTCCGCCGCCACCTGGTGGATATCAGCGTGAGTCTTGACCTGCCCGCCCTGGGGACACGGACATTGTGGGTTGAAACAGTCTCTGGCCCCACCCGTCACCCCGGTATGGGATTGGCGACCGGACGGTACACCATGGAAAATGGGCTGTTGGCGGTGGACATCTCTCCCAATGGAACCGTAACTGTCCAAGACCTGGAAACCGGCATGATGTACACCTCGCTCTTGGAGCTCGAGGACTGCGCCGATATCGGCGATGGCTGGTATCATGGCATGGCGGTTAATGAGGAAGTCTTTTCCTCGCAGGGATCCCCCGCCGCCATCTCACTAGTTCACAATGGCCCCGAGAAGGCCACCTTCCGGATTGAGGTCTCCATGGAAGTTCCGGACCACTTCGATTTCACCCGTATGGTCCGTTCAGCCGAAAGAGCCACCTTGAAGGTGACCCACTGGGTAACTCTGCGCCGGAACGCGCGCCATCTGGAGGTCACCACCGAGGTGGACAACACGGTGCGTGATCACCGCCTCCGGGTCCTCTTCCCCTCCGAAATGAGTGAAACGGACACCTACTGGGCGGATGCGGCCTTTGACACAGTGGAAAGACCCATCGCCCTGCGCGAGGACAATTACACTTACAAGGAATTGGAGGTGGAGACCAAACCGCAGTACACCTGGACTGCGGTGGTGGGTGAAGATTGCATGACGGAAGAGGACTCGATGGGTGGACTTGCAGTGGTCTCTTGTGGTCTACCTGAATCCACGGTTCTCGATACCGATAACCGTGAGATCGCGCTGACCCTTCTACGCACTTTCCAGAAAGCGGTCTTCACCGATGGAAACGAGGGTGGACAGATCCAGGGCAAACACCACTTCGATTATTGGATTGTGCCCTTCAATGGAGACCTGGATCCCATCGCTCTGGGGAAGGCTGGCCAGGCGCTCTCCGGTGGCATCCGGATCGCGCAGCGGTTCCCCCATGAGGATCCCATTGAAGGAACGGCACATCCCGATACCTTCTCGTTGCTGGAGGTAACGGGTGGGGTGTTGGTCACCTCGGTACGTCCTGCGGGCGAGAAGGACCTAATGGTCCGTCTCTACAACCCCACCGGCGAGAGCACGGAGGCAGTGGTATCGATGCA
>CAYRBI010000153.1:0-15315 GCA_964422415.1 uncultured bacterium
CCATACAAGAGCGGGGCAGGGATGGATGATCGGATTCGGTTTCAAAATAAGTTCTAACACCCTCTTCGTTGAAGACATCAGAACCTTGAAAAAAGAGATGGAACCATTCTGCCTGCCTTCGTGCAGCAGGAAAATTAGTTTCAGCTTCGTCCCATGTGATGCCGTAGTCGGACATCGTGGTATAAAGACAAATAAAACACGAACAGAAGACACTGAGTGTCCAAAAACAACGCCACAAGTGGCTTGTGGCTGGCTGTACGGATGTGGAATCCATTAGAGCCCCAAGGTCTTAGACTCCCCCTCCTTATTGTTATACAGGGGGCGCATGTGCAGGGCGGAGGGAGGAAATTCCTCGACTGGGGAAGACTTAGCGGGTTTGTTGAAGAGCCCCTGGCCTGGAGTTCCCCCTTCAGGAAAAACGGTATCGAGGGTAAGGGAATCCCGCCTTCCACGGGAAATGATGTTGGGCTGTGCAATGCGTGGCCGGTACTCCTGGGCATGTATCTCCATCACCGCGAAGACAGATGCATCCACGCGTTGGCGGGGTTTTGCGCGAGTCCTTAACAAACCGCGCAATGCACACCATGTGAATACAACACCGACAAATACAAAGATGATTCCCACTATGGTCAATATCATGATGATAGTCCAGCTAATACCTCGTCAATCTCAGCTCGATAGGGCATTGAAGGTTGGGCTCCGATTCGAGTTACTGAAATCGCAGCGGCAGCAGTGCAAAAACGAACCGCCTCTTTCAATGTCTTGCCCTCGGCAAGAGCCACCGCCAGATTGGACGAGAAGCAATCTCCTGCCCCGACTGTATCACGCGCGTCGACAAGTGGGGGCATGGTCCACCAGCAATCCTCGGGAGTCACTGTGAAAGAACCTTCCCGCCCTTGAGTGACCACTACGGCGCCGACTCCCTTCTGGAGAAGGAATTCAGCCGAATGTTTGACATCGTCGATAGTCTCCACTGGCATTCCTGTAATCAGTCCTAACTCGCCCAAGTTAGGGGTGAGGACATCGACACAAGCGTAGACACTTTCTGGCAGAGGTGCCGCCGGGGCTGGATTCAATACTAGGCGCCGTCCTGTCCGTTCGGCAACTTCAGCCACATGAATGACAGTCTCGATGGGTATCTCCATCTGGCAGAGAACGGCATCGGCTAAAGAGATGACCTCCAACGCCTGGTCGATCTGAGCGGGAGAGACAGCCAGATTTGCACCTAAGGCTACCACGATTTCATTTTCACCTTTGGCATCTACGATTATCAGTGCGATCCCCGTCGAGTTCTTTCCATCCCGGTAAATGAACCGGGTATCGATTCCTTCTGCCTCCAACATGGTCAGAGCCTCTTGCCCAAAGGCATCCTCTCCCACTCCACCGATGAAGGTGGTATGGGCGCCGGAGCGGGCTGCCGCGACTGCTTGATTGGCTCCTTTTCCCCCCTGATATTTGGCGAACATCCCGCCAATCACAGATTCTCCCGGTTGGGGGAATCGTGGGGCCTGAACTACCAGATCTGTATTGCTTCCGCCTATCACGACTACATTCGGAGGATTCATTGGATACCTGCCATCTTGGATGATATGGCATACTATTACGCCCGGAGAGGCTGCTCAAGGACTACGGTTCCTCCCGCAATTCACTTGTCACTGCTACTCTGGCCCGCTATATTTAGTTGAGGAGATGTCAGCATCTCGGGGGGAGGGTTCTGGGCCCAAATCCAGGCTGTGACTCCATTTATCTTCCACAACGAAGGAAACCCAATGAAATTTTTACACCCAAGCGCTTTACTGCTTGTTTGTATGCTGCTATTTCATGCCCCTGCTCATAGCCAGTTCTCGTCTTTAAAACCCACTCTCCTGCAACCCAATGACGGTAGTCAGGTGGTGGTACCTGGTACCTCGGTGGCGGGACTCGATTTTGATTGGCAAGATGTTTCGGGCGCCACATACTATTTGTTCGAGTTGATGCACACCCTTGATGGCGGCGGAACCCAGGTTTCCAGCATGACTTCGACTGTCTCCAGGTTATTATACAGCTCCGGTACTCTTCCGTTGGTCCCCGGGACCTCAAGTTCTCCAGGTGTCTATCGTTGGAAAGTGACCGCTTACAAGGGAACCACCGCGAGCCAAACCAGCGATGAAAGGTCTTTCGCCCTCATCGGTGGAACCCTTACGAATCCCGCTAAACCAGCCGCAGGCGACAATCCCCCCAATATCCCAACTTCTCTTTCCCCAGTCGAGGGGATTGAATATACCATCTCCGGGATCAATAAAAATGGTGTGTTGATGCAATGGGATCCAGTCTCAAATGCTGCCGCCTATGAGGTACAACTTGTACGTGCCAGAGATGAGGATGATAACGAGGTCGAGAAGATTCACTACCGGATGGATGTGTCCAGCACTCAGGCCATGGTCACCAACTTAACCCTTTTCGGAACTTACCGGTTTGAGGTGCGTTCCATCTCTTCATTGAACAGCCGGAGTATCAGCGAGGCTACCAGTGAATTCCAGGTAGTCCAATTTCAAGCCTCGGACATCTACCCGGAGTCACCAGATGCCGATGGAGTCATCGACGAATATGACCTGTTTTCACTCGCCTTGGATTGGCACCGTTATGTGGGTGGTGTGGGCACCCCTCAAGCGGTGAATCCCCAATCAAACATAGTGTCCGCGGATAAATTCGTGGAACAAGCTGATCTGGTGGCCTTCTTGATCCAATTCACTGGATCTATCCAGAAGTTCCCCTCGGCTCGACCGACTCCAACTCCTGTTCAACTGGATGTGGCGGATCTTTACTTGCCCGAGGACGGCGCTTCTTTCACGCTGAGCGAGAATACAGAAACAGTCTCATTCAGCTGGTCAGAAGTGACAAATGCCGAGCGCTATACGATCCGTATTTATAATGAATCGACCTTTGAATCTTTCGATTTCGCGACGTATGCCACGGAGGTTCCCTTAACGGGCCAATGGTTCGAGGGCAATCTGGGAGGTGAAGGTAATTACAAATGGCAAATCTTAGCTGATGCCGATGGATTCATACAGTCAAAAACTGAAGAACGTTCCTTTGTATTAACTCTCAACTATACGAAATCCGGCAAGGCGGTGAACCCAGTTGGTTCATGGATGGACAACCTCCTGGGTTTTCTCATTGGCGAGGCCGCTGAGGCGGCGGAACCCATAGCAAACAAAGATGATGTCGTGCTGGCTAGTCCAACGGTGCTTTTCCCCTTCTCGGGCCAAGTGATCACGACTACCTCACCTTTTCCCTTGATCTGGGCGGAGGTCCCCAATGCCACCACTTATGCCGTGGAGATCCGTATCCCGGGTTTAGCCTACTTCAATCTGGTGGATCATGTCCTGGATTCCAAGAATTTGAATTACGTTACCGATGATGTGGTGGGAGATGGAATTGTCTCCGCTTCATTCTTCAAGACCTTTCGCAGCACGAACTACCAGTTACGGGTACAGGCACGAACTCAGACAGCCCAAAGCTCTTTCTCGAATGTGCGTCAATTTGCAATCTTGCCAACGGGAGTACTTCCGTATGTCAATATCGATTACTCGGGTAACGGCGATTACGAGGGCACTGATGTGTTGATGTATTCGTCCTTTTGGCGCACTAAAAAGGGAGAAACACGTTACGATGAAACGGCGGATCTAATGCCGAGTTCTCCAAACGGCTTGATCAACGCTTCAGACTTGATCTCATTCGTGGACTATTTCCATGATCGTGCTTCGCTTCCCAGATATCCCCTCATTGAAGCTCCCATTCTTCTTCAGCCTGAGAACGGGTCTTTTTTTGGTCCTGAGTCGGTGGGCCAAAATATCACTTTTAGTTGGTCTACTCCCTCCGAGGGGATCGAAAATCTCCTTGCATGGGAGATGGAACTGACTCTACCGGGTGATTCATCTACGGTCACCAAGCAGTTCTTGTCTATCTCAAGTGAATATGTGACCCGTTTCTCAATGGAGGGGTTCTACTCATGGCGGGTACGGGCTATTGATACGGAGGGTAACCGTGGTGACTGGTCACCTTCCTTCGCCTTCGCTATTGAGCTTGACCAGTATCAGCCAGAATTGCCTGAAGTGGTGGCTCCAGTGGATGACGCGGTCTTTACGAATGGAGTTGCCAACTTTGAATGGTCACGTGTTACACGTGGTGATAGCTACGGGGTTTTTGACAGGCTTGAGATCCAAAATGGGAATGGCCCCATCGTAGCCTTGGACATCTACCACCGACATAGTGATCTGGGTACAGAGACTGTGTTGAACAGCGTACCCCTGGCTCCCAATTTTGGCCCGGATTTCCGCTGGAGAGTAAGTACCATTTATGTCATCCGGGACAGTTTCTACCGGCTCTATATGAACAAACCAGCTGAGGTTCCCGAATGGCATTCCTTCACACTCAAGACCTCCAGTAAAGCTCTCACTGGCTTAGGCGCTTGGAGTCCTGACCTGGATTGGGATGGTCATGTTAATCTTATTGACGCCGCCCAATTTCAGCATATCTGGAGGCTAGAGCGGAATGGCAGCCCGGAATTTATTCAGGAAGCTGACTTCAATCTAGACGCGAAGATTGGTCCTGAGGATGCCGTTCTGTTGGGCGGTTATGGACACCAAGGCTACTCTACAAGTGATTCTAGATCGCCTGCCCCTGTCGCCACCTTTCCACTGGAGCCAACGAGCGGCAATCCTCCTGTTATATTGGCCTCCTATGCGCAGAGCGGGATTACCGCTACCTGGGGCCAGCTGACTGGATTCACCAAATACTTGGTGGAATGGATTGACTCGGAAGATGGAGTTCATGGTCTTTACTCCACCAAGATGCCCGCCCCGGACTTAATCTCCCCCTTGGAAGGAGAAGTGATCTCGCTTCCCACGTCGACTTCCACTCTGACCTTAACCTTCACTGTTGTTCCCGATGCCGCCCAGTACTCGGCTGTCTTGACGAATGTGAATACGAGCCAGTATCACGCCTTTATCGTGGATGCGGGTGATCCCAGTGCGGAAACCTTCTCAATTCAGGTTAGCCGTGATGACCTTGACAGCTATGTGGGGGGAGCGGGGACCTATGAGTACCGTGTTTCGCCATTTGCTCCAGGATGCTTCTCCGATACAAGCATCATCGAAACGTTCGCGGTCTCCTATACCAAGGACAGTAGTGACTACTACTCCACTTCTCAACCGATCGTGAAATCCAAACCTCCTATTGTGCAGGAGGGGAATGGGGTACTGCCTGCCTTTTCTTACTATGGTCTCTATTCGTGGAGAGTGATGGGGATGGCGGATGACTATGCTCTTTCCAAGCCCACCGCTTGGAATCGATTTGGCATCCAGTGCCTTGGTCCAGCCTATGGCGAAGAAGCCTTCTGTGGCCAAGAGGAGCCCGGACCTTAAGCTAGGATTCCCCTCTTACTTTCCTTCAGCCACTTTCTCCTGGGCCATTAACTCAGCGTAGGAGTCAAGCACCATCGTTTCGATCTGGTGACGCGTTTCGGTGTTGATGGGGTGAGCGATGTCTTGTGTGGGGGCTGTTTCGCGTTTTCTGCGGGGCATCCCCACGAAGAGACCATGTTCCCCCTGTAAAACGCGCAATCCATGCACAACGAAACAGCCACCGATGGTAATGCTCGCGTAGGCCCGCAGGTTGGTGGTGCTCGAAGGCAATGGATGAACCCGAACCTCGGTGATTTGCAGCATTAGGGCAGATTCCTTTCGCTCGGTGAAAATTAGTTTACATCGGACGAATTAGGGAATCAAACAAAAAGTGATAGGAAGGAGGATGTTTTTCAGACCACAGCGGCAGCCAGGCGCGCCTCGATCAGGCGGTTGACCTTCTGTGTCACCGATTGGGCGGCATATATAACCGCATTACTCAAGGCGCGCGCCGAAGCCCCGCCATGGCAGATCAGGCAGGTCCCATTCACTCCGAGTAAGGGTGCGCCACCATATTCTTCATGATCCATCCGTCTGAACATGGTCTCAAAAGTCTTTACCAGCAACTCACCCGAAGCCGGGTTTGCGCTGACTACTTGACGGATTTGGTCTTTGAGCGCGGCATAAATGTGACGGGTTGTGGCCTCACCAAACTTCAAGAGGATATTTCCCACAAAGCCATCACAGACCACGACATCGAAGGAACCGCCGAAGATCTGGCGCCCCTCCATGTTGCCCCCAAAGTTAATCGGTGCGCTGGCCAACAGGGGGAATGCCGCCAAGGTCTGTTCGTTGCCCTTTTTTTCCTCAGTACCGATGGATAACAGACCCACCCTGGGTTTGGTACGCCCCAGGACTTCCTCGGCGTAGACAGTGCCCATGACGGCAAAGTCGACCAGCATCTCCGGCTTGCAATCCACATTCGCTCCGACATCCAGCACGATAATCGGGTGGTCACCGGTGGGCAGAATGGTGGTGATCGCCGGCCGGCTGACTCCCTCCAGCCGTCCCAGATACATGATCGCACAAGCCATTGTGGCCCCGGAGTGCCCCGGAGAGATGATGGCATCCGCTGCACCCTCGCGGACTAGGCGGACTGCCACCGAGATCGAGGAATCTGACTTCTTCTTGATCGCAATCGAGGCGGCTTCCTCCATTCCAATCACGCTCTTGGAGGGTACCACCTTAGCCTGTGGGTAATCCTTGATGCGGGGTTCCAGGATAGAGGGATCACCCACCAGGATAACCTCCAACTCCTCCCGGGTTTTCAGATACTCCAAAGCCCCAATGACAGGTTCGGGACCGAAATCCCCACCCATGGCATCAATGGCGACCCGGACTGGCATCGGTTCAGGCTACCTCGAGGATCTGACGGCCTTTGTAGAAACCGCAGGCCGGACAGGCGCGATGCGGCATCATCATCTCCCCACAGTTGGGGCATGAAGACAAATTGGGTACCTTCAGGTGGTGATGAGACCGGCCCATGCGGGTCTTGGATTTGGACCTACGATGCTTAGGATTCGCCATTTGGCTCGCAAAACCTCCGAAAATTTCCCGGTCTTTACAGACCGGGAGGGACTATAGGCGGAATACGCCGTTTTGAAAAGTCTACTGCCCGGGGAACCGTGAACGCAACCGGTAGCGAACTGGATCTGGCACCAGGGAACTCAAGTCTCCGCCGAACCGTGCCACCTCTCTGGCAATCCGTGAAGAAACAAACACATGCTCCTCGCTGGGCATCAGGAACAAAGTGTCCAAGCTGGGATTAAGGCGGCGGTTCATGAGTGCGATCTCGAACTCATACTCGAAATCCGAGATCGCGCGTAATCCCCGTAGAATGGCCCCGCAACCTATCGTGGCAGCATAATCCACTAACAAACCATTGAATTGCCCCACAGTGACTCCCGGAATATCCCCCACACATTCGCGGAGCATTTCGACGCGTTCCGCCGCCGAGAACAGGGGCTGTTTCCCCGGATTTTCAAGCACCGCCACGACTAACTCATCCACCATTTTAATACCACGGTGCACAAGATCGACATGCCCCCTTGTGACCGGGTCGAAGCTGCCGGGGTATACTGCCTTCAAATGAGGCATGGACTGTCTATTCCTCTCCACTCCCGTTGCTGGGGGCAGGGAATCGCCAGAAGGTGAATTCCGCCTTCCCATAGCGCCGTGTATCGACGCATTCCAGGCGAGTTCCTTTGAAGGGATCACCCACGGGGAACTTTTCCGGACGCTGGTGCATCAAGATTCCATCCTCCTTGAGGATGTCCTCCAGCTTTCGTAGGGGAAGCCCCTCTACATCATAGGGCGGATCCACGAAAACCAAGTCAAATCGCCGTTCCGCACGGATAAAGGCCCGGCATTGCTCCGAAGCTGTAGCCACCATCAGGTGGCAAGCTCCCCGGCGCGTCATCACTCCGATGTTGGCCTTGATGAGCGCCACCGCATCACGATCTTGTTCCACCAAGGTGACAGTTTTGGCCCCCCGTGAGAGGGCCTCGAGCCCTACCGAACCGGTTCCCGCATAGAGATCCAGGAAATCGCTTCCGGGCAGGATATCCTGAAGGATGTTACCAATGGCCTCGCGCGCCATGCCGGGAGTGGGACGGATCCGGTCATCGGGTGGGCTGGCCAGCCGCCGTCCCCGGTCCTCACCCGCAATGATGTGCATCTGGCCATGTTTATTCTTTGCCATAGAGATGATTGTCAGGGTTTTTTCCACCTAAGGAAAGACCCCTTTCTGGACTCACCCATGCCTGCGCCAATGTGTAACCCTTTCGATCAGGGCATCGGCTTCTTCCACATTGGAGGCCCAGGCTGCAAGCATGACCCCTTCGGGGTGAAGGGCCGCCATCATTGTGTCTAGTTCTTCCGGTTCGATGGGGATCCACAGATTCTTACCCGCATCTTGAATCCGCTGAAAGGTTGGAATCCAGTCCGTTGCTTTGCCCTTGCCCGCTCCCCAGACATATTGGACGGCATCCAGAGCCTCGATCTCCAGGAGGGAATCGAGGTGCCGCAAGGCACCGGGTCCATCCAGGTGGTAAATTGACCGGTCTAGCCACTCGGCTTGTTCTTCAATCTGGGGGAGAAAGAACCGGCGGAAGTCCTTTTTGGAGATCATGCAGGAGAAGTCATTGGAGGGGATGTAATAACGTCCCCCGGTAAAGAGAGGGAGCCAGCTGGTGGTGAGGGTCTGCCCGGCGGAGAGCATCAAGTTCCGTTGCAGTTCATAAAGGGTGAAGAAGGAGGACCTGACCCGGGTAACCAGCTCCTGAACCTTCTCCGGTCTGGTCGCAAGATCGATGCAGAGTTGTTCTGGTCCCCGGAGTGCTGCCAACAGGTCTGCATCGGGATGAAGATCAGTGTGCCCTGTCAGGAATTTACCCTGGCCCATCTCCAGTGAGAGACGAGTCATTTCCAACAGTGTGCGTGTGTAGGTATTGTCGGGATCGATTTCCAAGGGAGGGAGGTGGTCCAGATCCGTGATGACTGGCTTCGACCAGGAGGTTTCATCGCCGAACTCGAGTTCCACACCCATACACGCCGCCTGCACATCGGGCCCTAGGTTGGGCCAGAAGAAGGGCAGGATCTCTCCCCCCCAATAGGTGTTTGCACAATTGACGGCCGCGCACTCGACCACATAACCGGCATCCAGCCAGCGGTCGCGCAGATTGGCATGGTGCTTCGCGGGTAATGGCTTGGGATTGGCCTTCGGCGCGGTCACCTGGATCGTGGGACGGTCGAGGATTTCGCCCTCCCACCAGGCCTCCATGCGCGCCAGGGCTTGCTCTGCGTCGGGTTTGTACTCAAGGGAAAGAGAAATGATCTGCCTCCTTTATCAGGGATGCTCTTTCATTCTGGAAACTGCGAGGCCTGAACTGTCTTTAATCGTTGAACAAAGGCATTGAGGACCGTCCCCTCGGTGGAATCTTTGGGCGCGGTCTCAGCGGCCATGGTGTAGAGATCCAACATTAAGCCGGTGAACCGGCGGCGGAACCGCCGGTAGCGCTTCGGGCCATTCACTAGAAAGTCGATCACCTCTTCCCGGGTTCCCAACGGATCATCGACCGAGGCAAGCCAGAGAGGGACTGAAGCAGTCACGCCTCTGTTTTTATCTCTGTGATATGCCCGAAGAAAGTCGCGGCTTCTTTCCTTTTTTGAAGGTGGTAGTGGTCCTTTCCTTACCTTTTTCTCTTCCATGGCTTTGCGTTGAAGATTTCGAAAATAGGAAAATAATCCCGCAAATGCGAAAACGACAATAATTGCTTCTTCGAGCCGATACTTTACCCACCTCATACATGGCCTAGGGTTCATTCCCATACCTTCCCCCTATTTCCTTGAGTGGTGGAATGTGTGGAAGGATTGGAGAGCCTTGAAAACAGAAAGGGCGGGCCTTCCACGTTCTCCAGGGGTTCCTAAGTTTTCCACGATTCAACACATCCATCTTCTCTCCAATTCGACTCACTCTCCATGCCCAACGGGATAGTTTCGAGTGTATAGTATTCCTGTTGTTGAACTCGAGTAGGACTTACTTCCCATAAGGAGCATGGAATGTCCACAAGACTTCTGATGGTAGTGCTGGTGACCGCGATGCTCGATGAAACTGGTCTTGTGTCTATATGTCAATGTGAACCAGCCAAACCTGGTTCAGAGACCATCCGGGTGATGTCTTTCAACATCTGGGTGGGGGGGGAGTCAGGCAAACAACCTCTCGAGCAGACCGCCCGTGTGATCCAGGAGGCCAAGGCCGATATTGTGGGGCTTCAGGAGACGCTTGGACGGGAAGTCAACAAGGTGCGTCCCGATAACGGCAAGAAGATCGCTGAGATTCTGGGGTGGAACTACTTCGACCAGGGCAATGGGACAGCGGTTGCGAGCCGGTTTCCGATCACCGGATCAACCCCTAAGAAGTGGGGAGTTACTCTGACACTTCCCTCTGGCCGTGTGGTTCATATGTTCAATGTCCACTTCAGTGACTCACCCTATCAGCCTTATCAGTTCCTTGGGATTCCCTACAACGATGCCCCCTTCCTCAAGACTGAGGCCGAACTGATTCAAGCAGCCAAAGAGGCGCGTGGTGGCGAAGTGGACCGGATGTTGGCTGAACTTCGTCCCGTTTTCCAGACTGGAGAGCCGGTCTTTTTAACCGGTGATTTCAATGAGCCCTCATTTCAGGACTGGACTGCGGCTGCCGTCACGGCGGGGAAATGCCCACTCAAGGTGGAGTATCCCACCACCAAGGCAATTTGGGATACTGGAATGCGGGATGCCTTGCGGACCGTCCATCCCGATGAGGTAGCCTTCCGTGGGCTTACCTGGACTCCCACTACTGATGAAAAGGATCCCAAGGACTACCATGACCGGATTGATTATGTGTGGTTTGGGGGTAAGGGAGTGAAGGCAACCAAGTGTGAGATTGCTGGGGAGAAGAAAGAACGGGCCGGTATTGTGGTCACTCCATACCCTTCTGACCACCGGGGCATGGTGGCCACCATTGAGATAGAATAATTGGAGGGTGACATCTTCACCCTCCCCACTGGCGGGGGAGGGTTGGGGTGGGGGGGATGGCCAAATGAAATGTGTTCTAGCCGATGAAGACACCCGGCTCTACAGCGAAGTGCTGGGCGAGTAGGCGGATGTCAGCGACGGTTAGTTCCCGCTTACCGGCGAGGATGTCTGCTCCAAACGATGGATCGCCTAATAGATTTCCCAAGTCCACTGCTTTCATCGCATGTTTAATCATAAGGAACTTGAGAATATCAAGCGGAGACACATCTTCCTCTTGGGTAGGATGGCGTTTTTCCGAGTATTTCACAATGAAGGTGGAGATCGCCTCCACATAGTCGGATTGGTCTTCATTCAATTCAAAGCCTGCCATTTCTTCCACAATTGTTATCGCCAACGCCAGATCCGCTTTGCCATGGAGGGGACGTGGTGGATAACGGCGGACTAGATCACGGTATTTTTTAATTTCGATCACTTCTTTCCTTCTTCCTCCACCAATACCCGTTTCAGGACCTTCCCTGTCGGTCCCTTGGGGAGGGACTCACGGATCTCGAATTCACCGGGCACCTTGAAGGCGGCGAGTTTTTCACGGCAGAGTTGACGCAGTTCAGTGATTTGCACTGTGGCGCCAGGATTCAGCGTGACAAAGGCTTTGGGTTCCTCCATCTTGGTGGGGTGGTGAATCCCTATGACAGCTGCTTCCATGACCGCAGGGTGTGAGGTCAGGACATCCTCGATCTCGAGGGGGTAGATGTTCTCACCCGCCGAGATGATGAGTTCCTTTTTCCGTCCTACGATGGTCATGTATCCGTCGTCATCGAGCTTGGCCAGGTCACCGGTGTGGAGCCAGCCATCGGGGCTGATGGTTTTGGCGGTGGCCTCTGGATTCTTGTAATAGCCCTTCATCACGAGCTTACCCCGTACCATGAGCTCACCGATCTGGCCATTCGGAACCACTTTGCCCTCATCATTCCAGACACAGGTTTCGATCCATTTGAGAGCGCGTCCAATGGTTCCTGGTTTGTGGAATCCTGGGAGGTTGAAACTGACCACTGGGCTGGTTTCAGTGAGGCCATATCCCTGGAAAATATCCATTCCAACAACAGCCCGGAAACGTTCCAGGGTATCCATGGGAAGCGCGGCCGCGCCGGAGACACACAGGACCAGGTTCTTGTACTTGATCCCCTTACTTTGTGCCAAAGTGGCCAGAACACCGAACATGGGGGCGACCGCGAAGAAGACACATTCCGGGTACTTGTTGAAGTGTTCGGCGAGCTTCTGCGGCGAGAACTGGGGGACCAGCACGATCCTTGTGCCCAGCATGTTGGGCAGGATGAGCTTGGCCAGGAGACCAAAGGAATGGAAGAGCGGCAAGACTGCGACAAAGGTGTTGTTGGGGCTGAATTCCCAAGCGGCATGAACGCTCCGGTAGTTCTCGAAGAGATTGGTGTGGGTTAGTTCCACCCCCTTGGGGGTGCCAGTGGTTCCAGAGGTGTACATCAGGACCGCCGTGTCATCATCTCCGCGTGTGACTAGAGGGAGTTCTGGTACCTCACCGGGTACAAGAAACTCTTCCGCGCGCAGGACTGTGATAGGCAAAGTCTGGGCCAGCTCCGCCGCTTTGTCGTAGAGCGGCCCCGCCGCAATGATAATCCGGATCCCAGCATGCATCCCGATGGTCATGATCTCATTCGGATTGAGCAGGAAGTTGATCGGGGTGGTGGTTTTATTGGCCGCTAGAATGCCATAGAAACCGACTACAAAGCCTGGTAGGTTGGGAGCGAAGAGTGCGATATGGTTATCCGGCTCGGAGGTGTTGTTGGGAGCAATATCCAGGAGCCGCTTGGCTAACCGTTTCGAGGCATCGAGCACCTGTTGAAAGGTGAAATCCTGATCATCATAACTGAGGCAAATGGCTTGGGGATTCGCCAGGGTGACTTTCTCGAATTCAGAATAAAGGTTGACCATTACTTCCTCCCGGACAGAGATATCCCAGAGCGTGGAGGCGGCCCGCTTGGGTTCAATAAAGTGTCATGCTACGGGCGGGTGGAATAGGTGTCAACTTGAGGATGGACAAAAACTAGAGGAACTCCACATGGTTCCGCATATCCTCACGGTCAAGGATGCCATAGATCAACAGCAGAGCGGATACCAATTCTCCAACTGTGTGCTTGTTTGATGGACACCATGCAATCCCCTCATGTTGTAAACCTGAGGCTGCTAAGGATAGATAATCTGCGTCAAAACTCACCATGACTCGTTGCTGCTCAGTGGCAAAACTCAATTGGTCAGGATCAGAAAAGCTACATCGTCCTGCCTCTTGAGATGTAAGGATGTCCACCCCACGCCGTCTTAATCCTTCGGCAACAGCGAATGCGATGTGTTGATCCATATAGAACCGGATTTTCTCAGGCATCCAGTTTTCACCTTACTTTGGATGGGTAAAGATCTTTGAAGATCCGTTCGGACTGGACATCTTCTCTCAATGCGTTATCAATCTCCTCCCGGTTGTCAAAATAGTATGTCAGGGCAGCATGGACATCGGCCAAGGTGATACCGGGAAACATGTCGACAATCTCATCTGGCGAGTAGCCTCGCATCTCATGCCAGACCACAATGTCCATCACCCGGATGCGATGGCCAGCAATCCGTGGTCTTCCGCCACACACTCCCTCCGTTTTCTCGATATGGTCAATACTTGTCTGGGGCACTCGTTTACCCTCCATGTACTCCCTTTTATCAGGGTAAGAATACACCATCATCCGGGCAAGAGCAGGGATTGCCCATCGATGCGGTGCGTCTGCTGGATTTTCACCCCGGTTTTCCCTAATGTATGAAAGAGTAACACTCACCACGCTGGAGCGGGACATCAAACCCGCCCCGGCCAGTACTAGAGGCGGACAAGAATCGAATGAGTGCCCTGCAACAGACCATCGCCCGTGAGATCTCCCTGAGTGGAGTCGGGCTCCACACTGGAAATCAGACCACCATCACCTTCAAGCCAGCCCCACCGGATCATGGGTATGTGTTCATCCGTGCCGATTTGCCAGGGAAGCCGAGGGTTGAGGTCGATCCGGATAATGTGGTTCTCGAGGAGTCGATTCTCCAGACCGCGCTGGGACGCGGTGAGTTGCAGATCCGGACCGTTGAGCATGTCCTCAGCGCGGTACGTGGCCTGGGGATTGATAACCTCATCATGGAAGTGGATGGCAGCGAGCCCCCCGTAGGCGATGGCAGCGCCAAGCCATATGTGGATGTGCTCCTCGAAGCTGGGCTGCAAAGCCAGGACCGTCCACGCCACTACATCACCATCACCGAACCGGTCTGGCTTTTCCAGAATGGCCTGGAGTTGGCGGTGGTTCCCTCCAACACCCTGGAGATCACCTTCAAGATCAATTATGACCATCCCGCCATCGGGATCCGTTCGGCCAGTTTCCTCATCACTCCGGAGATCTTCGCCAAGGAAATCGCGCCGGCGCGGACTTTCTGCTTCCTGAAAGATGTGGAGAAGATGCGCGCCGATGGGAAGATCAAGGGTGGTTCGCTGGATTGCGCCCTGGTCATTGGCGAGGAGGACTTTGTCAACAAGGACCTGCGCTTCGAGGATGAGATCATCCGCCACAAGATTCTCGATGTGATCGGTGATTTTGCCCTGCTTGGCGCACCGCTCAAGGCCCACATCGTGGCGGTGCGTTCCGGTCATGCCTTCAATGTGGAGTTTGTCCGTAAGGTGGAACGCACCCTGGGCATCAAGCGTGGCCGGCCGGTCTTCAATGTTCCCATGGGTCATGAAGAAATCAAAAAGGTCCTACCGCACCGCTATCCCTTCCTCTTCCCGGACCGGATCACCCGTATCGATCCAGAGAATGGGGTTTTTGCGGGCTACAAATCGGTCAGCGGCAACGAACCCTTCTTCGAGGGGCATTTTCCAGACCAGGCGATCATGCCGGGGGTGCTCATCCTGGAGACGATGGCGCAAGTGGCTGGCGCGGGCATCCTCTCACTGCCCCAGAATCATGGAAAATACGCTTACCTCCTGAGCGTGGATGGCGCCAAGTTCCGTAAGCCAGTGGTGCCGGGAGACCGCCTCGAAATCGAATGTAAACTAAGGAAGTTCCGTAGATCGAGTGGTACCGCCGATTGCGTGGCCATGGTGGATGGCAACACGGTGGCCGAGGCTACCCTCGCCTTCGCCATTATCAAACAACGGTCGATGGCGATATCCTGAGGTCATTGTGTTTTTGGCAGTCCGTTAAAGAACTCGTAGTTCTGTTGGCACCGTGGATTCCCGCCTTCGCGGGAATGACATAATAAGCGAAATCCCTTGGAAATCGTCATTCCCGCGAAGGCGGGAATC